>DAOLCX010000692.1:0-2273 GCA_035327685.1 Pirellulaceae bacterium
GGTAGGGGAGAACAAAGGCGGCCGTCCCCGCCATCAACACTCGGGGATGGTATTCCGGGCTGACAAACTCCTTACCTGTCCCAATCACAAACCAGCGAAAGACATTGTCGTTGATCGCTGTCAACCAATTGGTCCACAACAAAGCCTGAAAGCTACCGGACCAAATGCCGGCCGACCGGCGGGACGGTTTCAGAGACGCTGTTGCGGATTCGACGTTTGGCCCTGGAGTCATGGCAACAGTGTAAGTTTGCCTGAACAAGTCTGACAATACCAACCCGGTTTGGATTTGAGGGCGACATCGCCATTCGGGACGTGCTGCAACATCTGGCCCGGAATTGAAGAACCCGTATCGACGAGACGACGTATTCACAAAGCTCAGGTTTGCAATTCCCTGTGCGTTGACATTGGCACTCAAAATAGTCAACATTGAGTGTGAATCTGCCCGCACGAACTCGCTACCATGGCGAGTCTTTGGGTGGTTGCTATGTCGATTAGAGATATCGGAATAAAATCTATGTTTCAATACCTGGCGATGGCGTTCATGTGTATGCAAACTCAGTTGCCGGTGCAGGACGTGGGAATGTTCACCAAGGCACTGTGGTTCTTGCAGGCTTATGGCACAGATGACTGTACGTCGGCCAGCATGGATCAGCATGTCAAAAGTGTTTTGGCAACTGCCCTCGCCAAAAACCGCGAACTGTCTTGGGACTCTTTGCAGGGACTCATTCAGCGCGACGTATTCGAGAGATTCGCTGGCAAGGATCTTCAGCTTTCTAATACCGAGCTAAACCACGCGTTGAAACTCGTGGAACCGGCGGCTCGAAATCGACTGCTGCCGGAGCTTCGTCGCCATGCGGACTACCTGACCACATCGTTTGACATGATCGATCCTGGTCATTATGAATCGATGGATCAGTTGTCCGATTGGATTGCCCAGAACTGGCACGAAGGCGCTACGCTCCAGGTGGTCACTACTTGTACCGGGAACTCACGCCGAAGCATCCTCAGCGCCGCGATGGGCAATCTGTCGGCAGCGTACTATGGTTTCGACAACCTGCGTTTTTATTCCGGTGGAACGATTCCATCAGCGTTCAACGAACGGACGGTGGCCACGCTTAAAGAGATCGGATTTCAAATCGAAGCCACGGGAGAGGAAGCCCAACGCGGGCCTTTGCAATTGCCCAATCCCATATACTTCGTCCAGTGGGGGCAAGGGTTCGAGGCCCACGAGTTTTCGAAACACTTCGCTGACAAAAGCAATCCGCAGTCGAACTTTGCGGTGATCCTGGTTTGCACTGAAGCCGAAACCGAATGCCCCTTCGTTTCAGGCGCGACGCTGCGGGTTTCCATGACCTTCCTAGATCCCAAGACTTATGATGAGGGCGCGTTTGAAAGCCGCAAGTACGCCGAAAGACGCGACGATATTGGTCGAGTCTTTTTGGCGGTGATGGCCAAAGCGCGGCAGAAGATTCAGAACCGACAATCTTTGGAAACATTACAACCGTTCCGGAAGTGAAGTGGCCCATGATGAAGTTAGCTTTAGTCCCCGTTTTTTGCTGGTTCGCCTGGATAGTCCCTGGCCAATCGAATGCGCAGATTACTATCATTTCTTGCGCCGAAGCACAGCAGTTGATCAACCGTCCGAACGCGGCAGAACGCCCCATCGTGATTGACACACGAGGCGGATACAAGGACTATTTCCGAGGCCATTTGCCAACGGCCCATCATCTCAACTTCGATACGTTGCGAGGGACGGACCAAGGAGTCCCTGTTCAATATCTGCCGGACGATTTGACACGAGTGCTGCTGACTCGAGCCGGTGTGGACCGCCACCGCACGCATATCTTATATGCAACGGGCGAGGAGCTTCCCAACGATGAGATTCTCAGCGCCAGCATGGTGGCCTACGTCCTCGAAAAGTTTGGCGTCGAGGATATTCGCATTCTGGATGGTGGGTACGCAGAATGGCAGCGTCTTGGCCTGCCGACCACACAAGAATATTTTGGCAACCCACCTGGAGATTTGCCGACGACGATCAACAAATCGATTGGGATTGAGATTGATGAATTACTGTCAAAATTGAACGACGCCAATGTGGTTCTCGTCGATGCCAGACCGCGTAACGAGTATCTGGGTCAAGACGACATTTGGTTGCGAAAAGGGCACATTCCGGGTGCGATCAGTTTTCATTGGGCTCGGCTGATGGAGCCAAACAATACGCACAAATTCAAAGAGAAGGATGAAGATTTAAGTGAACTGCATCGAGCTGGCCT
>DAOLCX010000693.1:0-2260 GCA_035327685.1 Pirellulaceae bacterium
GTGGCGGCCGTTCAGCAAGGAATGGACAGGATGCTCGGCAATCAGGATGCTCAACGCACATTGGTTGTTTTCCAAGAGAATCGGTTTTGTCCCACCAGCAGTCGGTTGCCTCAGGATTATGTCCGGCAAGTGACTAAGATTCCGGGGGTTCGCGGCGCTCTGCCAGCACAAGTGTGGACCAACAACTGCCGGGCTTCGTTAGATGTCGTCGTGGTGCATGGCGTTCCGGTGGACTCACTTCGCGAGTTCAGGAAGATTCAACTGATTCAAGGCAATTGGTCGGCCTGGAGCGAACGGGGCGATGCAGTCGTGATCGGTCAGCGGTTTGCTCAGCGCCGCAAAGTTCAATTGGGGAGTCAATTGACCGTGGGAGACATGTCGGTTCATGTCGCTGGGATTTTTTCATCCCCGTATCCGGCGGAAGAAGAGTTGATTTATTCTCATTTGCAGTTTCTGCAATTGCGGGGAGGCCGCCAGGGCGCCGGGTTGATTACACAACTCGAAGTGCACCTGGACGCCGCCGCCGATCCTGACGCTGTGGCTCGGGAAATCGATGCGACTTTACGCCACGGTCCAGTTTCCACTACGACCCGCCGCAAAGGTGCTTTTCAGGCCGCCACGGTAGCCGACCTGGTCGATCTGATCGGATATGCTCACTGGTTGGGGTTGGCTTGCGTATTATTGGTATTGTCGCTGGTGGGGACGACTGCGGTGATGTCGGTCCAGGACCGCGTCCAAGAGCACGCCGTCTTGCAGACTCTGGGAGTGCGGCCTCTCCGATTGTGTCGGATCATCGTGTCGGAGAACCTGCTCGTCTGCCTGGTGGGAGGAACGGTTGGATCGTTGTTAGCTTGGGGTGTTCTGACTGTCAGTCATCTAGTTGTGGGAACGGAAGGCGTATCCATTTCGATTCGTCCATCCGTGGCAGTCTCCGTTGCCAGCTGGTGGATATCCGCTGTGCTCGGAATCGTCGCGGGATTATTGCCGGCTATTCAAGCCGCGCGCGCCCCGATTGTGGCCTCACTCCGCCAGACATGATTCCATCCAATTTCAAATCTGAGATGGACGGTGTGGATAACGTCGCGATGCGAGTCTTGTAAGAATGGCGGAGTGCGAAAGCCTGGGACCGGCGTCCCAGGCCTTCGACCGGCGTCGCGTGGAAACTGACAACGCTGGCGTTATTTTTTCAATCGGTTGTAGGTGTTTCGATCCTGGGTGGCCGCTTGAGCGTTGCCGGAGGCGTCGTAGCAAGCCGCCCGTTGTTCGTAGTAGTCGGGATCATTCGGATCGAGTTCGATGCATCGCGTAAAGAACGCGATCGCTCTTTCCCATTCTTGCAGGTCACGCATAATCAGGCCCAGGCCCCAATAGCTATAGGGGTTCTTCTCGTTCAATTCGATCGATTTCACAAAATCGTTGATGGCTGGTTCCGTTTGACCATTTTCGTGGTAACAGGAACCTCGGCCCAAATACAATTCCCATTCGTTGGGTGCCAATTCGATGGCTCCCCCATAGACCACAATCGCCCGTTCCAACTCGCCCGACGCTCGCAACACGATGGCACATTGTTGATAGCCGCGGTAGTCTTCGTCATCCAATTCGACAGCCTTCCGCCCATCGTTCATGGCGGCCTCGTGATTGCCAAGTAAGCGGTGGATTTTGGATCGCAAGATGCGGTTGTCCACATCGTCGGGGCTGAGCCGAACCGCTTCATTCAAGTCTGACAAGGCGGCCTGATAATCATCCAAAATATAGTTCAATTCGCCGCGCCAGTAGTAATAGATTTCTTTGCCAGGTTCGCGGCGAATAGCTTCGGTAAAGCCGTCACGGGCTTCGGTAATTCGACTCAGTTTGGAAAAGCATCGGGCGCGGCCGGCATGACCTTCCGCATTTTCCGGATCGCGTTTGATGGCATCCTCGAAATCGGTCAATGCCGTTTGATAGTCTCCCAAGCGGAATTGGCACCAACCTCGACTGAGGAGTGCATCCATGCGGCCACTGTCCAGCCGCAAACAGGACGTATAGTCGGCGGCTGCCTGTCGAAATTGGCCCTCGAAGTAACGTCGGTCGCCGCGGTTATAAAACGCATCCGCCGTTTGCGGATCGATCAGGTCCTTCAACTCTTCCATGTAGGCGCTGACTTCTTCGACGGCGATGTACAAACTGACCAATCTCGCTTCCGTATGGTGGCCCTCGACCACCGCGACCAACTCGCCTTTGTCATTGATCACCGGTCCACCACTATTGCCTTGATTTGTGG
>DAOLCX010000694.1:0-2252 GCA_035327685.1 Pirellulaceae bacterium
CAAGTCGTCTTGTCGTAGATCGAAACCCTGTGAGTGTCGCAGATCGATTCGTCCAAGCTAACGTGTATTGTCGAAGGACTTGCTCCACCCACCCTACATTTCGTGAACCGTTACGACCGATTTAGCCGTCGGGCGTTAGCCCCGGTTTTTTCCGCCGAACATGTGGCCACCGCCGGTCGATCCCAAAATCAAATGGAAACAAAGCACTAGCCGAAAAAACGACACTGGCCTGACCTGAAGAAAAACTCCCGGCCCCCTTGGACAGTTTTACCGGTCACTAGACGCCATCGATATGGACTCGCTTCAATCGGGCGGTCGTACCTGATTGGATGGTCACCGCCTTTTTCTTCACCCCAAAATGGCGGGCGATCATTTCAATCAAGGCAGCGTTGGCTTTCCCGTCCACAGGGGGCGCCTGAATGCGAGCCGACCAGGTGCCGTCGCTTTCCTGTTGGAAGTCTTCCGTCTTGGCATTGGGTTTGACTTTGACCCGAATCTGCATTTCATTTCCAATGCAAGAAATCTAGCTGTGATTGTCCATCTCAAGAGAGTCGTGAAGGATCGACATCCTGGCGAACTCAACCATCCCTATATTGTTTTTCAGATCATGGAGTCTCATCGAGTCTACAAATGCTTCAAGGCGTTCCAGTATTGATGGCAGCGCGGCTAGGCCAACAGGTTGGCAAGTTCCTGTTTGCGGACAAAAAGGTTCATAAAATCGCGGACGGATAGATCGAGGAACGCATTGTCCTCGGTGATGTGATGGATGAGCTCATGAGCTTGAGTCCCGTCAAACATCAGCCGAACGCTATCGATGAATTTCGCGCGAAGGAGCGGCCAGCCTTCATCACGGCGACGGCGGTGTCCCACAGGAAAATAGACTTCTACCGCATCCGTCCTGGAACCATCTCGAAAACAGACTTGTATTCGATTGGGAATGGCTCGCTGGTTGGGATCGTAATAGGCTCTCGTAAACGTTTCGTCCTCGCTCACGATCATTTTCGCACGCAATGCGTCAATTCTGGAATCGGCGGCGATCGAGTCTTCGTAATGGTCGGCTGTCAGTTCGCCATAGATCAAACCAATGGCAACCATGTACTGCAAACAGTGATCGCGGTCAGCAGGATTTTTCAACGGCCCCTGTTTATCAATAATCCGCACACCGGGTTCTTGTGTGTGAATCTCGACACGTTCGATTTCTTCCAGGCGTCCTGTCACCTGCGAGTGGAGTTGAAGCGCCGCCTCCACTGCTGTTTGAGCGTGAAACTCAGCAGGATAGGAGATCTTAAATAGTACATTTTCCATCACATAGGCATCCAAGGGGCGAGCCAGCTTCACAGTTTGACTCTTAAACAGAACATCCTGGAACCCCCATTTGGGTGCCGTAAGCGCCGTCTGATAGCCCATTTCTCCCGTCTGGGCAATCAAGGCCAAGCGTACCGCTCGGCTCGTCGCATCCCCGGCTGCCCAACTCTTGCGAGATCCCGTATTGGGCGAATGGCGATAGGTCCGCAAGGCCCCGCCGTCGATCCAAGCGTGAGTCAATGCATTGCGAGTCTGTTCCTCGGAATTACCAAACAACCAGGATGCCACCGCCGTACTGGCCACCCTCACCAACAACACATGGTCCAATCCAACTCGGTTAAAAGAGTTTTCCAGCGCCAAGACACCTTGGATTTCATGCGCTTTGATCATGGCGGTAAGCACGTCGCGCATTGAAATCGGTTGGCCTTTGATGCCGCATTGGTAGTCGGCAACGGCCAGAATTGCTCCCAAATTGTCTGAAGGATGCCCCCATTCGGCAGCCAGCCAGGTATCGTTGTAATCTAACCAGCGGACCAGCGTCCCGATGTCAAAGGCTGCTTTCACCGGGTCGAGTTCCAAGTCGGTTCCAGGCACTCGACAACCGTCGTTCAACTGTGCGCCCGGGACCACAGGGCCCAACATTTTGCGGCAGGCTGGATAATGGAGTGCCAATATTCCACAGCCTAAGCTGTCGGCCAGACACCACCGAGCCGTCTGCAGAGCTAGTTCGCTTCGAATGGTGTGGTGGTGTACATACTGAGCCAGATCGACAATCAAAGTGTCCATAGTCGGTCCCCAGGCAACGCGCTTAACTCAATTGCAATTCAACGCGATTACGAAATCACGTGATCACAGTTGGTCTTTCATACCAATTTTTCGATTCATTGTCGAAGGGTGTTGGTCGTTGGCCACCAGCCTGGTTCAGCCCTGCCCGGCACGCTTCTGGA
>DAOLCX010000695.1:0-2247 GCA_035327685.1 Pirellulaceae bacterium
TCGGTTTCCAGCGCTGGGTTTGGGGTTTGAGGTGGTTCGACTCGGCGGAACCGCCGGGGCCGTGCTCAACGCCGCTAATGAATGTGCCGTTCAGGCGTTTCTGGATGGCGAGATCGGTTTCCTGGAAATCGTGGAATCCTGCCGCGAGATTTTGAGACAACACACTGTGATAGAGTATCCGACGTTTGGCGACTTATTGGCAGCCGACGCTTGGGCTCGAGAGGAGATATCGAAGTGGATTTGTGCTTGATTGCTCAGTCGTTTTCTTGGTTTAGCCTGTCGAGTTGGTGGGCCATCGCACAGGTTGTGATTGGTCTGGGTTTTGTGATTTTCGTTAACGAACTGGGGCATTTCCTGGTGGCCAAGGCGTGCGGTGTCAAGTGTGAAAAGTTTTACGTCGGGTTTGATGCGTTTGAGATTACCATTGCCGGTCGCGTGATCGTGCCTCGCGCATTGTGGAAGAAACAATGGGGCGAGACGGAATACGGGATCGGCATTGTCCCTTTGGGTGGGTATATCAAAATGCTGGGGCAGGATGACAATCCTGCCAACTTTGAGGCCGAAAACGAACGCGCCATGGGCGACCATGCAACAGCGGCCTTGCCCGAGGGAGTCGCCGGGACGGTGAATCCACTGGATCGATCGCAATATGATCCGCGCAGCTATTTGGCCAAGTCGGTCCCGCAGCGAATGGCCATTATTTCGGCAGGTGTGATCTTCAATTTGATCTTCGCCGTAGTGTTTGCCGCGATTGCCTTCCAAATTGGAGTGAACTACAACCCGGCGATGGTCGGTGTGACCTTCCCAGGTGGGCCAGCATGGGAAGCTGATTTAGACGGCGCAACGATTCTCCGCATGGGAGATAAACGATTTGATGAAGGCTATAAGACGTTTATCGACATGGCTCAAGAAGCCGCGTTGCATGGTGCTCAAAGTCCCATCGAAATTGAATATCGCTTGAATGGTGATCCGGGCGATGCGCCCAGTCGAGTCGCGGTGGTGACACCCAAAATCGGCCTGGTCCCCAAAGCGCCATTTGCGATGATCGGAGCCGAACGGATGCAGACCAATCGGCTGGATAAAATCACTCCAGCCCGGCCATGGTCCAGTGCCTCGCGCGCCCAGCCAGCTCTTCATGGAAACGACCGGATTGTTGAGATTGCCGGACAACCGGTGCACAATATCTCGGATATCATGCGAGAACTTGCAGCGCGGGCGGACGAAACGGTGACCCTGGTCATCGAAAGGACGCATCGAGAAGCCTCGGAGCGCATGGAGGTAGTGGTGCCTCCCAATCCCATGCGCGATGTGGGTTTTTATTGTGAATGGGGCTGCATTCACGCTGTGCAAAAGAATTCCCCGGCGGAACAGGCAGGCTTCCAGGTCGGTGATCAACTGACCCACTTGGATGGAGAACCCGTGGGGGATTTGCTGACCCTCGATCTGCGGTTGATACGACGGATGCGAGCTGGACAAGCTGAGGTCTCGATTACGGTCCAGCGGGAAAGCGCTGACGGAGATTTATTGACTCCAGTTGTTTTGAAAGTGCAGCCCAGACAACCTCGCGTCAATCCACAATGGGCCGATCGTTTATTGCCGATTGTGACGTTGGGTATTGCGGTGGAATCGACTTTGAAGGTGGCCCACGTTGAACCTGGGAGCACGGTCGCTCAGCAAGGCTTGCGGCCAGGTGATATGTTGACCAGACTCGCCGCGCTCCACACTCCGGAACAGAAGAAAAACAGCGATTACAAATTCCGCAAGAACAGCTGGGATTTGGTCGCCGAAGACCTGTATTACACGACGTTCAGCGAGATGATGAACAGCGCCGCCCCTGACTTACTGTTTGCTTTGACAGTTCAGGACACGTCTGGCCAAGAGCGAACCGTCGAATTTCGGCCGATTGAATCGAATACGTATTTCATTCCGCAGCGCGGCCTGATTTTGGTGCTGTTGGAAAATGAGTACAAATCGGCGGGTTGGAGCGAGTCGATTTCGTTGGGATTCCGGCAAACGATACAGGAAACGACGCGAATCGTTCGAATTTTGCGGCAGGTCGTGACGGGCCAACTATCGTTGACGAATTTCGGCGGTCCGGGGACGATTGCCGTGGTGGCAACAGGTGAAGCCTCTGCCGGGACTTCGCGCTTGTTGCTGTTTTTGACGCTGTTCTCGGCCAACCTGGCAGTGATTAACTTTTTGCCAATACCAGTGCTCGATGGCGGGCACATGATGTTTCTGGCTTAT
>DAOLCX010000696.1:0-2245 GCA_035327685.1 Pirellulaceae bacterium
TTGCCAGATCATGCCGGCATAGCCGCGCAAAGCCAATAACGTCTGTGTTACGAAAGCCTCCGCCTCATGAGGCTTCACGTCCAGTTCACACAAACACTCCTGGATCACTTCCAGGGGCGATAGGTTGGCCCGCTGGATCCTTGCCCATTCCTGCTGAAGTGGTCGCAGCCAGCGGCCGGTTAGCGCGCCTCGCGCCGCGTACAGGTTGGCAAAGGCACTGAGCACTCCGCAATTCCGATTGGGAAGCGTCCATTGACTAAGACCTTGGTCCAGCAGTACCGCGCCGAAGCGAATGAGTACATCGTGAACTAACGCATCACTGTCCACGCCCGTTTTGGCCAGCAAGACATCCCGATGTCGCACCGATTGGCGAATGTTGGGAGGAGATGGGTATTTGCTCACTTCACGAAAACAAATCTGCCACAACAACTGCAGTGTACAACTCTCCCAGGCCGAGTCTGACCACATTCCTACTTGGCCCGTGTTTGATGACGGATCCAATGAAGCCCATAAGGCGCGAAATTCATGCGCGTGGGTCAGCTCATCGTTCGAATCAGATGCTGCAGGCTGACTCAGCATATGCGTCACCCATCGACGCGTGTTCTCCACCATCCGCAGACATTCTCCTGGATCGGACTGTGGCGAAAACCGTGATAGAGCCTGGCTTTCCGCAATCACCCATTCCAGTTCGTTGGGTAGCACGGCGTGCAGCGGATGATGCAACATCGCCAATCGCAAATTAAAGCGGGTTCCCAAGAAGCCAATGAAAATCTCCGCTTCGTCACCTAGCGTCTCCCACAGCGATTCGCTGAGGTCGATCGAACGAATGCGGCCGCGCGTGACTTCCGCACGATAACGTTCTTCAGTCAAGAACGCTCGGCAGCCAAACAACTCGGCGCCCCGCCAAACGGCTTGTTCAAATGGTAAATCCTCCAATGCATGCAACGTGTTGTGATGGATGAATACCGTAATCGGGCCCTGACCTGGCAAATAATGGGCCGCATGGCGGATTGCTTCCGCAATGGACTCTATCGGAATACGTGTATCGAAATGAGATGCACTCATGGCGCGCAACGGACACTGAAACCCTACAGCAAGGTGCTAGACACCCAACGGAAAATAGGGGTTAGGCCGGCGGGCCACGCGATGACATGATCGCGGTAAAGTACATGAACTGGTGATGAGCAATAGTCTCGATGACCGCGCCCATCATGTCGTCGTCGATCAGAACAAATTCAGTAGTTGCGTCGCAATCCTGGTCTGGCAACCACTCACATGACGACTTTTCAGATTTTGACTCTTCGCAGATCGCCAACGCCACAGTAGGTTCGTCGGTTGACGAATCCTGGCAAGCGTGCAAACAATGCAACGCAAGCCACTGTGCAACAAAAGCGCTTATCAGAATCGCGGCGGTGCGAGATTTCATATTATTCAAGCATAGCTTGTTGCGCTTAGCGGTCAAGGCCAAATGTTTGGCGACGAATCACCATCGCCACGGCATTGCCGCCTCCCAAACAGAGACTGGCGACTCCGATGCTTTTCTCACGACGTCGAAGTGCATTCATCAAAGTCACCAAGACTCTAGCTCCACTAGCTCCGATCGGATGGCCCAAAGAAATACCGCCGCCAAAGACGTTCACCTGTGCTTCATCAAGTTTAAGTTCGCGAACGCAGGCGACCATCTGGCTGGCGAAGGCCTCGTTGATTTCGAACAAGTCGACATCGCCCACTTTGATGTCAGCTTTTGCCAAGGCGCCGCGAATGGCGCCAACGGGGGCTATGAATAGATCTTCTGGCTCAACGCCGTGCGTGTGGCTGGCCAGGATTTCAAAGCTTGACGCGGCGTGGGCAGCCAGGGATTCGCTGGCCACGACCACTGCCGCCGCTCCATCAGCCAAAGTCGATGCGTTGCCAGCGGTGACCGTCCCGATTTTGTCAAACACGGGCCGCAGTCCAGACAATCCTTCTGCCGTCGTGTCGCCGCGTATGCCTTCGTCCGCAGAGACGATCCGTTCACCTTTTCTTTCTTTGACCGTGACTGGAACGATCTCATCCGCAAACACATTTTGAGCAACCGCGCTGGCCGCCCGCTGTTGACTCTGGGCAGAAAAACGATCTTGATCCTCGCGCGTCACGCTGAACTTGCGGGCTACGTGTTCGGCATGATTTCCCATGTGGCAGTGCCGAAACGAACAGGTCAAGCCGTCAAAAACCATGGCGTCGATCAAAGATCCGTCACCCAATT
>DAOLCX010000697.1:0-2244 GCA_035327685.1 Pirellulaceae bacterium
GGTTCAGGTAGATCATCCAATCCACAAAGGGAGAACCCGGCGTGAAGGGGCGTGGGCTTCTCGACGCCCTCGAAACGATTCCCCCCCCGTCCGGCTCCCACGCTCTAACGACAGCGACAAGAGCTTGCAACGCCCATTCCTTTTCGATTAGGTCGTCGGGATCTTCAGGAAAGTCCACTACAACATAGTTGCCGCCTTCGGCGTAGACACCACAATGCACATCCAGTTTAGCACTACGCATTGGTGATATTGCTCGATTTGGTTCACCCCAATTCCAGAGTGACACATGATAGCCAAGCTCTTCAATTACGGATTTATCCAGATCACGACGATTGCGGCCCATCTCCAGCAACTGAACAACCTTTTCCTGCGGCCAAAGATGAACCGGACGGCTCAATTCGAGTTCTCTGGTTTTGCCATCCCGCTTTGATCTCGCCTTGTCATACCACGAAGCGAACACCTCACTTCCTTTCGCGAGCTCGTTCAAGCAAACAAGCAAACGTTCCGCACATTTTTCAGTGGATTCTTTTCTCGGCCGCCAATAAGCCCCAAGGTACAGATCGTCAATCATTCTGGCTGCCTCTCAATGAACTCTCAAGGAAGAATCGGTGAATGCACGACTTCGATGTTGATTAGCGGGTTGCACTCGAAAAGATTTCGAATTGCTTGGGCCGTGTCCGCTTCCGCTACATGCCACCGAATAGGATTGCCACCGGCTACTCTGGTCTGTCGAACTGCCTGATCCACAAGCTGATTCGCGCCGCGATAGTCTATGTCTGTTCTGAACCGACCGTTCCGTACTGCCCACGAATAGCCCGGCCCTTTGACCTCGATGAGAACTTCGTCGATGACGCCATCGAATTTCACGCCATCGACGAAGTACGACTGACCGCTTCTGCCGGTGATTTGCTGCTGGTACGCCCTTGCTCTGGCAGACATCGCTTCATTCACGTTCTGCCACTGCCCACGAACTCGTGTTGGGGCATTAATCGAATTATTATGGACTAGAATTCCGGCGTTGCCAATGCGGTAGACGTGGTGGCAATGGACTTCGATGTTGAAAACGTCCGAGACCCTTGCCAAGCGATTGATGGTCGTTACTCTCAGCGGTCCTGACAACGCTTCCAGTCGTGCGCCTTCCTCCAAGTCTTCAAGTTTTACCCATTCTTCCTTGTCCGGTTCCCATACCGGGTGAGTCGTCGTCCCCGTAAAAGTCGTTCCGTTTTCAAGGGTAACCGTGACCAAGTTGCTAACCTGACGAGTGACCATCCGGCCAGTGACCACGCTACCTTCCCCTTCGGCGATCTCACAGCATGGTCCAATTGCAGTCACAACCGCGTTTCCAGCGACTTCAAACTCGCTGAGGAACAACTTGAACTCGCTACCGACTCCCAGTTCCAGGTTTTCAACCCATTCGATGGGGCGCAGGAGTTGCATTTCTACGACAGCCCCGTCTTGCCGTCGTAGTCGTACATCGACTTGCCTCCATGTCTCCTGATCAACATCGCGGAGACTGAAATCATAATCCTTTGGGCGAGGATTCTGATCGGGGACGCGGGTGCCAAGCGCGACATGCTCGATAGCCGCCATAGTCGTTGGTGACATGGCGCTGCCGTTCGTCGTCGCTTCTGATCTGCCGCCGACCGTCGCCATCGCCAGCGCGGCACATAGTCGAACTGGTGTTCCCGGCACGAAACAACCGCCAGACAAAACCTGCCCCGCCGCGCTGTTTTGGGTGCTGGCGCTGGCGGGCATGGGAAGATCATCGAGGCTGTGCTTGGCGGCTTGAGTGGCGTGGGAGGCGTGACCCGCAGTGGCGGTGAGGCGGCTGGCATCACCGGCGCGGTCCGCCGCGCCAGCCGCGTGCTTGACGCGCTTCAAATGACGCGCCAGCGCCGCGATTTCCTTGAGCTTGGTGATCGGGATCAACGACAACGCCACTTCGCCGATCAAGGCCCCCTGGCCCCGGCTGGTTTGCAGTTGCTCCCACAGGCTCTCGCCGATCAGACGCACAGCCTCTGATGGATTCTGCATCAGGTAGCCGATCGCCTGGAGCACCTCCTGATGATGAATCACCAACTCGTACAAGCCCGTGACGATGTTCGTGGGCGCTTCCACGAAATAGCCGTAATAGAAGTCGGCCACGTTCGAGACGTATTCCCCCGCATCATGCCAGGTCAGGTTGAATACACCGTTGAGCCAGTTGATCGATTGTTTCGGCCCGAACTCCCAATTGCGATAGGT
>DAOLCX010000698.1:0-2244 GCA_035327685.1 Pirellulaceae bacterium
GCGTGCATCGGGCAATCGGAAACGGGGAATCAATAACCTTCATTTGGTGACGGCGTGGGCCACCGAAACTGGACTGACCCTGGGACAAATCGCCTGCCAGGACAAATCGAACGAAATCACGGCGATTCCCGAATTACTGGAGCTGCTGGACATGTAGGGCGCGACCGTGACCCGCGACGCGATGGGTTGTCAACGTGGGATTGCCGAACCAATCCGCAGCCAAAGAGGGCGTTACCTTTGGGGCCAGAATGGGAATCCATCGGGCTTGCTGGAGGAAATGCAGACGCTGTTTGAACACGGAATCAATACCGACTCCGAGGGAATGCAGAAGACGGAGTATTCGCTCAGTGAAACCGGGCAAACGCGCAAAGCACGCTGCATGTGCGTCGCGTTGTCGATCCCGAAGAATCAACGTCAGCGTCCTGCGGCAAGAGAAGACAAACAAACGCGGTAACAAGACAAAGTGATTCGCTTGCGCACTGGACTCGAGCTACTTGATGCTCTGCCTGAAAGCAACAAAGATTTGATGCGCGGGTCCTGGATCGGCCGGGCAGATCATTTTTTCAAATTGAGGCGACACCTCGCGTTCAATCCCGACGCGTAAGCGAGCAAATCACGCTGTCCCTCGCTTACGCGTCGGGTTTCCAGAAATGCCCGACCTCAAACACGGAATTGCCCTGCGTTGGTCGGTTGGGGTAGTGGGAAACATGGAGGCGATGAGTAAAATGAGGAGCGCGTGAAGGAAAACTTCCGTCGATCGGTACTGCACACTGGCTGAAAGTCGGCTTGGTACCGAAAAAGCGTGGATACTCTGGAGTTGCCGAGATTCCGCCGGTGCCATCCAGTTTGCGAGGCTGTTTGTCACGAGTTCCTGAGAGGTATTTGGGAGATCGAAAAAAATGAGTTCACCGCCGGGAGGACGCAGGTGGTACAAACGTTGGGGATATCAGGTGATTCGGTTCTCCGTGTGGTGTCTGTTCGTGGTCTGTTTCAGATTTCGAGCGGTGCACAACCACCGAATTCCGCGGACCGGCGGAGCGTTACTGTGTCCGAACCACACGAGTCACCTGGATCCATTAATTGGCGGCATCTCCACGACCAGGCCAATGAACTTCCTGGCCAAAAAGGAACTGTTCTCCGTCCCGTTCTTGCGGAGTTTGATTTCGTTTTTGGATTCGATTCCGATCGACCGGTTCGGACTGAGTGCCGGCGCCATCAAGGAAATGCTCAAACGCTTGAAGCGTGAAGAAATGGTGTTGATGTTCCCCGAAGGGACGCGCTCGTTGGACGGAAACATGGGAGTGGTGAAATCGGGTTTTGCGACGTTGGCCAGGCGGATTCAAGTACCCGTCATACCGATTGGCATTGAAGGGTCTTACCGGGCCTGGCCGCGAAATCGCAAGTTTCCCATGCCGGGGCGGCGGATTCTCGTGGTTGTGGGCGAGCCCATCAGTCCCGAAGTGTATGGGCAACTGAGCGATGACGAGTTTACAGACCTTTTGGAGAATCGAATCAAGGATTGTATCCGAGAATGTCGCCGGCGAATGAAATGGGCGCCCGAACGAATCGAAGAGGGGCTGAATGTCCGGCGTTTGTCGGATGCCCCGACATCCGTTGACGAAATCGATGCTGCGGCAGGTTGACCTTCGAACGCCACTTTGAACCACATACAAGCTATCAGTGGCCAATCGGTGGGGAGCGGGCATAGCCCTGTGGCGGGACCTTGCTTTATTGGGAAAAGAACGGTTCTGATTGATTCACTTGCCGCGAGTGGATAAACTAGAGGAAGCACATGGGTGGTTGCCAATCGGCGACACAGGTTTCGGGAGTTTGGTGTCTCAATCATGCGCGAACAATACGACTGGAGTGCGAGTTTTGGTCGCTGGTTGGGGATCCCGTTCCGGATTGATGTTTTGCTGGTCCTCTTCATCCTGGTCATCTTTGCGTTCGACTGGCATTTTCGGCATCTCAATCAGGGGGTCAGCAACGGCTTTGTCACCGCCGTGGTGTTGCTGATCTGCCTTCTGGTCCATGAATTGGCTCACGTTGTGGCGGCCGTCAATTTGGGCGCTCAAGTGCATTGGATTGCCATGACCCCTTGGGGCGGGCATACGTCGATGACCCTGCCAGTCAGCAATCGCGCCAAATTGATTATCTATTCATCGGGATTGATGGTCAGCACGGCGTTGTTTTGTCTGGCAGCGATCTTGTTGATTCAAGCCGGCCAGGCTCGACTGGAAGATT
>DAOLCX010000699.1:0-2243 GCA_035327685.1 Pirellulaceae bacterium
GACCAAGGGTTACAACCTGGGAGGAGAGTTGATCGCTGTGGAATGGGAGAACGAAGCATGGAAACCAGAAACGATCTGGAAAAGCCATCGAGTTCTAACCACAAAATTAACCAGTCCGGTTGTGTACGACGGCCACGCCTATGGATTGTCCGACGGCTTTCTGGAATGCGTGCGGCTGGACGAAGGTGTTTTGACTTGGAAGCAGCGGGGACGATTTGGCCATGGGCAGTTACTGTTGGTCGACGGCCTGCTGTTGGTGCACTCACAAGATGGACGGATGACGTTGGTTCGCGCAACCCCACACAAATATGAACCGTTGGGTGAAATCAACACGATCCATGGTGTTTGTTGGAATACGTTTTGCTTGTATGGACCCTATCTGATTGTCCGCAGTGATTTGGAGATGGCTTGTTTTCTGCTGCCGGTGATGAGCCAGACTTCGCCGCAATGAATGGAAGCGAAATTTCTCAACGTCTTGCTGTGTGTCTTCAACGGAGTGCCGGCCATTGACTGATCAGATCGCTCAACGTCGCGAACAAGACTTGGCTGGAAAGTTGGCGGTGGTCACCGGAAGTAGTACCGGGATCGGCCGCCAAATTGCGCTTTCATTAAGCCGTTCTGGGGCAGAAATCATTGCGCATGGCCGCCGCCCATCTGCAGCCCTAAAGGAAGTGATCGAGACCGTCTCGCGAGAGGGTGGCTCAATACAGGAGATTACGTGTGACCTATCGGAGGACAGCGCGACGCTCATGGAGTTTGTCGATGCATGCTGGGCTGTAAGGGGTGCGGTGGACATCTGGATCAATAATGCCGGGGCCGACATTCTGACGGGCTCGCTGGCCTCGTTCAGTTTCGAAGACAAATTGGATGCCTTGTACCGAGTGGACGTGAGGGGCACGGCCTTGTTGGCGAGGCGAGTTGGCGAGTTGGTGTTGCGCGCGGGGGGCGGACCCGGGAGCAAATCCATATTGAACATGGGCTGGGATCAAGCCCTACAGGGGATGGAGGGTGATAGTGGCTTGTTGTTCGGAGTCACCAAAGGATCGGTGATGGCGTTGACGAAAAGCCTGGCTCAGACGTTGGCGCCCATTGTCCGCGTGAATTGCCTGGCACCAGGTTGGATCAAGACTGACTGGGGAGCCCACGCCCACGAAGCTTGGCAGATGCGCGCACAGAACGAGTCACTTATGCAGCGGTGGGGTACGCCGGACGATGTGGCGGCAATGGCTGTGTATCTGTGCAGCCCCAAAGCGAGTTTCATATCGGGGCAAGTGATTTGTATCAATGGGGGATTCCAATACCAAACGATGAAGGGGCATCAGTGAATTTGCATCGGGAGGAAATTGCCGGATTGAATTGTGTGATGGTGAGGGGAGCAACACAGAAACCTGTGCGGCAGATAGCGATCTTCTGCCACGGCTTTGGAGCACCTGGCGACGATTTGGTTGGCCTCGCCCCCGAGTTGATCTCATGCCAACCTTCGTTGCAGGAGGAAACCGAGTTTGTTTTTCCGGCCGCTCCCATCGACCTTCAATGGGAACTCGGATTTGAAGGTCGCGCTTGGTGGCCAATCAACATGCAACAGCTACAGCAAATGTCGCTGGCCGGTGATCTCACGGATTTGGAGGACTATATTCCGCCGGAACTGGCGGACTGTCGTCGGCGAATTGTCGCTATCGCCACACAGCGTGGTCAAATGCATAGATTGAGCGTTCCTCGATGGGTTATCGGAGGGTTTTCGCAAGGAGCCATGTTGGCGGTTGACGTCGCATTGCATGGGGAGACACAGCCGTCCGGTTTAATCGTCTGGTCGGGAACCGTCATCTGCCTGGATTCTTGGCGAACTTTGGCGTCAGCTCGCGCGCCGCTTCCGATTGTCCAATCACATGGTTACAGTGACCCGATTTTGCCTTTCAGCGGGGGAGAGCGATTGAGAGATCTGATGCAAGACACCGGCCATCACGTGGAATTCTTGCCTTTCCAGGGACCACACACGATCAGCAGCCAGGCTTGTGAGGCTGCGGCTCGTTTGCTGGCGCGACTTATTCAGTAATCGCCGCGCTGGCTATCAGATTATCCATAGGCGTCGGTAGTGATGATGTACGTCGCGCTGCGTGCGGACATTCACACAAAAAAACCGCCCGGCGAATGCCGGACGGCGCAGGAAGAGTTGGTCTCGTTGAGTCGATACGTTGGTACCGTAGATTATCGCTTCCACTCGATGCCGAAGCCGAATCCAGCGG
>DAOLCX010000700.1:0-2235 GCA_035327685.1 Pirellulaceae bacterium
TCCGAACTCGTGGAACAGGCGCTCCAGGCTGATGCGTTCTGGGTCATCGCGCCTGAAACGGGGGGCCGTCTGTTGAACCTGGTCCTGAGCTTGGAATCTGCCGGGTGTCGATTGCTGACTCCGGGGAGTCGGTTTGTCGCCCTGGCGGCCAGCAAACAAGCTTCGGCGGAATTCCTCCACCGACATGCGGTGCAGTCCGAATGGGGACGGTTGGTCGATCTTAGCCGCGAGGCTTGGCCCACAGATTGGCAACCCCCGTATGTGATCAAGCCAGATGACGGAGTCGGCAGCGAAGGGTTGCATTGGGTCTCATGCGAAACGCAACTTCCTGAGGCAGGCGTGTGGCGACTGGAAAGCCTGTTGACGGGTCGCGCGATCAGTCTCTCCGCCCTATTGGGGCCATGCGGCCAACGTTTGATCCTTGAGCCGTCGTACCAGCGATTTGATGGACATCCGTTTGGTCACTACATTGGGGGAACGTGGCCCATCGACGAGGCATTGCGGCGGCGTGCGGTTGCGCTGGCAGAGCGCGCGTTGCATGTCTTGCCGTCCGCCGTTGGTATTGTGGGCTTTGATATGGTGATTGACCCGGATTTGCCTGAGGAAAACGATCGCATCGTCGACATCAACCCGCGACTGACGAGTTCCTATGTTGGATTGCGCCGGATGTACGCCACCAACCTGGCAGACCTTGCAGTGCGCATTGCGGGGGGGGACAATCCACCTGATTCGTTGGCGTATGCCACTCGCGCATGGGAATTTGAGGTCACATGAACAATCTGGACTTGGCAGTTTGGTTCTTTCTACAAATTGCCGTCATCCTGGTGGTTTGCCGGATCGTGGGGGTGATTGCCATCCGTTTCGGTCAACCTCAGGTTGTCGCTGAGATGGTCGCGGGCGTGGTGTTGGGGCCCTCCGTGTTTGGGTTGCTGTTGCCACAGTGGCAAGACTGGCTTTTTCCTTGGGATCCTACCCAGACGACTCGCGACACGCAAAGTTATTTGTTCCCCGCTTCGCAACTAGGATTGGCGCTGTACATGTTCATTGTGGGGATGGAGTTTCGCATCGAAATTGTCCGCCGATACTGGAAAAGTTCGCTGGCCGTTTCAGCCGCCGGCATGGTGGTGCCGTTTATCCTGGGAGGCGCACTGGCTTGGTTGTTTTACCACCATACCGGGCTGTTTGAAGCCAAGACGTCGTTGTACGAGGCCATGCTTTTCTTAGGCGCTTCGATGTGCATTACGGCGTTTCCGATGTTGGCACGCATTATTCACTTCAAAGGTTTGGCCGGAACGCGGATGGGAACGGTGGCGATTGGCGCTGGAGCGATTGACGATGCCACTGCTTGGTGTTTATTGGCGTTGGTGCTGACCAGTTTCGACGGCGATCCAACACATGCCATTGGGAGTATTGCGGGGGGATTGGGGTTCCTGCTGATTGCCATGGGAGTCGTGCGTCCCTTATTCGCGCGCTGCCACTTTTTGTTTGTCAATCGCCAGGGCGAAGTGTCTGAACTGGGTTTAGTGGTCGCGTTGACAGCGATGGCCTTGGGGGCCTGGTTCACTGACATGATTCATTTGCATGCAGTGTTTGGCGCTTTCGTGATGGGGACCACTATCCCGCGCGGCCAGATACAAGAACAAATCACCGCCCGCATTCAGCCCTTGGTAGTGGCTTTGTTATTGCCCCTGTTTTTCACATATTCCGGTCTGAATACCAAGATCGGCCTGCTGAATACTTGGGCCTTGTGGGGCGCATGCGGGCTGGTACTGTTGGTGGCCATTGTGGGTAAAGGAGTTGCATGTTGGGGAGCGGCGCGGGCCACCGGCATCCCTCATCGCGAAGCGCTGGGGATTGGTACGCTGATGAACGCCAGAGGTTTGATGGAATTGATTATCATCAACATCGGTTTACAACGCGGAATCATCTCCGCCGAATTGTTTGCCGCCTTGGTCATCATGGCCATTGTGACGACTCTGATGGCGTCTCCGATTTTTGAATGGTTGGTGCGCGAACGCGCGAATCAGCCAGGTTTCTCTTCTGACGTGAAACCGAATTGACTTCGAAAAATCGGGATGACCAAGGAGGGGGGTCGGGAACGATCAACCTATAGCGACGGTCAGGCGGCTCCAGTAAGATGAAGGCCAAATCGGCAGGTTGCGGTGGAGACTGTGACAGATCAAGGGAAGCCGATGGTAATTCGAAACATTCATGGAATGCGACCAATATGCAAAC
>DAOLCX010000701.1:0-2235 GCA_035327685.1 Pirellulaceae bacterium
TCCGCTGATGACAACCGCCCCTCGAACGCCGTTATTACTCATGATCTCCCTCCCTCTATTAGTACGCGTGAACAAAATCGCAGTCCCCTGCCCTCGGTCATTGTCAACGTATTGTAAATACGAGTCAAATTGACGCGGTTTATTCCACAGGAGTTCCGCCAAAACGGTTGGTACCCGTCAGAGAGCGTGTCGGCAATTCGCCGCTTAATGCCTATAATGCTGGAAAATGTAACCATTCACGGGCGCTGGCGGAAAAGCGTGATTGTAGAACAATTGCCCTCCATAATTCATGGTTGGAGGATGGTAAACCCAGCCGGGGATTCGAGCAATTGAGGACAATCGTTCTACCGTGTGTGAACGGTTGCGGGAAAACTTAAAGAGTATGGCCGGAAACGATGACTGCTGAACCGCAGGCTGCATTGCTAGTCGAACTGACTGCCAACACGATTGACCTCGATCAGGTCCAAAGGTGGGTTGCCTCGCCGGATAGCGGCGCGACGGTTTTGTTTTTGGGGACCACTCGTCGTTTCACTCATGGCCACGAAACTCGAACGCTTTTTTACGAGTGTTACCCAGAGATGGCCTTGGCAGAAATGAGCCGATTGGCAGGCGAGGCCAAAACCCGTTGGGCCCTCCAACGCGTCGCCATCGTGCACCGCACGGGTGAGGTTCCGATAGGTGAAGCCAGTGTGGCGATTGCCTCCAGCAGTCCGCATCGCGCGGCGGCTTTCGAAGCTGCCCAATGGCTGATCGAAGAACTGAAACAGACCGTGCCGATCTGGAAACAAGATCATGCAGCCGACGGATCCAAAGTCTGGTCCCATCCTACCCTGCCCGGCTCAGCGGGACCGGCCCCCCATGGGGCGCACAACACAACGGGGTTGCGGCCCGAACAGGAGGCCGAACATGCTGGTTGACCGATTCGGCCGCCGCCACGAAGCCTTGCGGATCAGTGTGACGGATCGTTGCAACATTCGATGTTTCTACTGCATGCCGGCCGAAGGAGTGCAGTTTCTGCCCCGCGAACGGGTGTTGACCTACGAAGAAATCGCCAAGCTTTCAGAAGTGTTTGTCAGCATGGGCGTTCACAAGATCCGTTTGACCGGCGGTGAGCCGCTGGTTCGGCGCGATCTGCCGGTCCTGATTCGCCAGCTCAAATCCATCGACGGCGTGACCGATTTGGCGTTGACCACTAACGGTTTGCTCCTGGCCGATCAGGCGGAGAGTCTGTTTAGCGCTGGATTATCCCGGCTCAACGTCAGTCTCGACTCGTTGCGAGCGGATGTATTTCAGCAGATTGCTCGGTACGACGGTTTGTCGAAGGTGCTATCCGGCATTGAGGCTGCACAGCGGGCAGGATTCACCGGGATTCGCATCAACGCCGTATCGATTCGCGGATTGACGGAGTCCGATGTGTTGCCTTTAGCGGAGTTCTGTAAAGAGCGTGGGCTGGCTTTGCGTTTCATTGAATATATGCCATTGGATGCGGATCAGCATTGGACAAACTCTCAAGTGTTGTCAGGCCGCCAGGTGTTGTCGATTCTCGAATCGAGAATGGGACCGCTGATTCCGTTGCCCCGGACCGACCCCAGCCAACCCGCGGTCGATTATGAGTATGCGGATGGAGCCGGTGTCGTCGGGTTCATTAACTCGGTCAGCGAGCCATTTTGCGGCGATTGCAATCGTTTGCGGTTGACCGCGGATGGCCAGTTACGGAACTGCCTGTTTTCGACGGTCGAGTGGAACCTCAAAGATGCTCTGCGGAGTGGCGCCTCCGACGAACAGTTGCGTTCGTTGATTCGCGAAGCCGTAGCTGCCAAAGCCGCCGGGCACGGCATCAACGATCCTCGTTTCATTCGCCCTGAGCGCGCCATGTACCAAATCGGCGGATAACGAAGACCGTCTCGTTGTTTTTGACATCGTGCTGGTTTTAGGACGGTGTCTGCGGTTGGTCGTTAAACGAGAATTGGAAACTTCGGGGAGGGTTGTTGACGCCGACATTGTGCAGGGGCTTAAAGATTGGATTCGATCACTGACCAATCCGGCGAGTTGAGGTCGATTTCAGGGACCGACAAGTCGAGATGGTCGATGTACTTTTGACCCGCTGCCGTGTTGAACACGACTACGGATTCGTCTCGGCGAATCTGGTTGTTGGCGATCAATTTCTGGAGGGCACCCAGGCAGAGGGCTGTCTCAGGACAAATCACGATCCCTTCCTCGCGGCCGACCAGATTT
>DAOLCX010000702.1:0-2230 GCA_035327685.1 Pirellulaceae bacterium
CCATTTCATTTCCGACTCGAATTGATAACTCGACGCGCCGTCTAAAGGCCTCGTCTGGGACGTCCTTGAGGTCGATTGCATCATAAACCTTGGTGTCTTTGGATCGCAGCACCGCATGGAACGGTGTTCCTCCGGCAGCGACGACGCGATAACCGGCGGCCGTAAAGAGTTCCGTCAATTCCGCCATCTCTTTCGCGCGGTCGTACTCAGGTGCGGCATCCAGATGAATACTCACGGCATCCCCCGCCTTGAGATCGACCGCCAAATCTCTGGCGATCGACTCTACCCCGGCGTCGACAGGGGGCAACGAGCGCCGCTCAAAGCCTTGGTTAGCCGCCGACTTGACGTGAACACGATGCCACACCTCGCCGTTGTGACGATGGGGCAAGGCCACATTCGAGAAATAACAGCAAACTGGAACTCGCTGTTCAATATCGATTACCTCATACACGCTATTCAATTGGCTCACAGCCATCAAATAGCGATCGTCGAGCCACGCCACATAATGGGGACGTATCAACATCGACGACGACGAGAAGTTAGCAATCTCGCGCCCCTGGGTCAGGTCCCACACACGGACCAGCCCTTTGCCCACTGAAGCCGCTTTGGTGCCCTCATCGTTGACGCTCATAAATCCCGTCCCCGCCGCCGAACAATACGCTTGGCCCACCAACTTTCCCGTGCGACTGTCCATGATCTTCAATCCATCGTGATCCATCCCCACCACGTGGTCTCCGGATGGAGTCAGCGCTGCGACAGACCCCGGCCAAAACTGCTTCGTCCAAACCGATTTCTTTTGCGAAAAGTTGATCACTTCCACTTTGCCGTCCGTTCCCACAGCCATCACGTGACTGCTGTCCACAAAATAGGCTGCCGCGAAATCGTCAACTGCAGATTCGATCTCATAAGTTGTCTTCCCCTGGCTGGACCGCACGACAACGAACAACTGGCGAAGTTTGGCTTGAAAACGGGTCAGCGGATTAAAAACCAGCAGATGCCGATTGTCGGGGCTGATCCCCGCGAGCGTGCAGGGCGCCATCGGGTATTGCGAAGATTGTTGTCCTGTCGTCAGGTCATACTCGGTGACCCGTAACTGCTCGCTGTCCCGGACGGAACCTGGCCCCGGCCTGCCCGGATGAGGCGTGAACATGGGGGTATCCACGAAGACCATTAAGGTTCGATCGGGAGAGATCAATTGCCGCGACGCAAAATCCCTGCCGACTTCCTGTATGGGTATCCGCGTGACAGAGGAGTTCAGCCTTTCGATAGCGATTGGGCGGTAGTCCCAGAAATCATTGCGGCGGCGCGCATCGGCAATATCAGTCGATTGAGAAGCCCGCTCTGGAGACTTGGCGTATTCGATATCGGCTTTGCTCAGCCGTTCCAAGGGAACATCGATTAATCGCCCATCCGACGCTTCCAAGATCACCACCGCATTCTCGATTCGAATAAATCGACCTTCGAATGAATAGCGCCCGTCGTCGCTGGTCCACTTCCGCATCGGCTCTTGGGCCAGAGTCTCGACGCTTACCAACAGGCAACTCGCAGCGCAGGCCAGGCAGGCCACCCCAAGCCGCCAGGTCAGCGTTCGCCAAACGACAAACTCATTCCAGACAGCAACGGCTCGCTTCATGAATGTTAAAGGATTCATAGTCAAATCGTCCTTGCGAATGCACACGCTTGGTGATGTACCATACCTGTGATAGGGAGACCGACTTTTTAGAAGGTAGCCGTGCTCCGGGAGATCGGCCTGATCGTAGAACCATTGTCCTCAATTGTTCCAAGCCCTGGCTGGACTTGACATTCTCGAACAATGAACCAATGAGGACAATTGCTCTACGTTCTTTTCAGGTTCGACCAGATCGCCGGTATATCCTAACCTGTGGCGATTTCGATTGGAAGAAGTTGGGCTAACGGTTCATGGCCCGATCAGCCGCAGAGCGCCGGCCTTTGTTTTTGAACACTTGAACACTTGCGTCAGGGCTATCGATGAATTCGCGTCAGATATACGCTTTACCACACCATGACTACCGATTCCGAGTCCGGTTCGCGATAGAGAACGCGCACGGCCAGTTGATAGGCTTTGCCAGCTTCCATGCGCATTTCGATTTTGGCGTTGTCGTTTGTCCCACTGTCATCGGTTCCCGCCAGATAACGTTGATGATCGGCATCTCCTTCGAACAACACCAAGACCGCATCCAATTCTCCAAACAGTCCAAACGTGTAGCGC
>DAOLCX010000703.1:0-2223 GCA_035327685.1 Pirellulaceae bacterium
CGGCTGTTTGGCCATTACCTTGGCTCATCAGGTACCGGAATTACAGGTCATCGCGGTCGATATTTCACCGGCCGCGCTGGCCGTTGCCCGCGTCAATGCAGAAGCTCACGATGTGGCATCGCGGATCCAGTTCGTCGAATCGGACTTGTTTGCTGGCTTGGCGGACGATTCAAGGTTCCCGATGATCGTTTCCAATCCCCCATACGTGGGAGCGGACGATCCGGAACTCGATCCACTGGTCCGCCGTTATGAACCGCACCAGGCCCTGATCGGGGGCCAGGATGGCGGGGAACTTTCCAAGCGGTTGATTGAGGAGTCTGCTTCGTATTTGAGCCCCGGCGGATTGTTATTGATCGAGACCAGTCCCATGCTGGCAGAATCCTTGTTGGCCCATGCGCAATCGACTGGACAATATGCGTCCTGTCAAATCCGTAAAGACCTGGCCAAACTACCGCGAATCCTGGTTTGCCGCGCGCCGGCGTAGTTTTCCCGATGGCGCGTTAGCCCAGTTAGAATTTGCGCGACCTGAAAAAGTCACCCGACCTCCAGCGTTGTTTGCAGTGATCCCGGTTCAACGGGAGATAGCCTGTCCTACCTTGCAATCACCCGCCGATATAGTTTCACAGTTATGCGGAAGAAAACGGTCACCAAACTGCAACAGCTTCAAACTCGGCCGGACGCCAGTCGCACATCGGCAGCGCGTTGGATCGAGTCGTATGTCAACTATCTACGCAGCGAATGCCACTTGTCCGCGAACACGGTGGATTCCTACCATCGCGATATGCGCCGCTTCAGCGATTGGCTGCGCGGGCGGAATCTGCGGGCTTTGACCATTGGCGATTTGAGCGACTATGCGGTGTGGCTACACGCGCAGTCCTTGGCACCGGCTTCCATCGCGCGGCACATCGTGGCCCTCCGCATGTTCTACAAGTACTTGCAACTCGAAGGCGTTGTGACTGAAAACATCGCCGAATTGTTGGGGAGCCAAAAGCTGTGGGAGCGGATCCCGGAAGTCCTGACACCCAAGCAAGTCAATGACTTGTTGACTTCACCCTCGCGCCACGATCCATTATACTTTCGCGATCGCGCATTGTTGGAGATGATATACGCCACGGGCTGCCGAGCTAGTGAGGTTGCTCATCTGCGAGTCCGAGACGTGAACCTCATCGAGCGGACGTGCAAATGTCACGGCAAAGGGAACAAAGAGCGATTGGTGCCCATTGGCGATGCGGCAGTTCGCGCCTTGGGCGACTATCTGCAACGACTTCGACCGGAGTTGGTGCGCCGCAGGGCAGAACCTCCAGAGTGGTTGTTTTTGTCGCGGACGGGTCGGCCCTTAAGACGAGAAGCGATTTGGGAATTGGTCAAAAAGTATGTCGTGTTGAGTGGCGTTTCGACGAGCATCAGCCCACATTCACTGCGTCACAGTTTCGCCACGCATTTGCTCGCCGGCGGAGCCGACTTGCGGCAAGTGCAGGAATTGTTGGGGCACAGCAGTATCGCCACGACTCAAATCTATACGCACGTCGAACAATCGCGCTTGAAGAAAGTGCACCAGCAGTTTCACCCGCGGGCTTGAGGCCGGTATCGCCTGTACCGCTGGCTCAATCATCGCACTAGGCAAGAGTCATGCTCAGACAGTTCAATATTCTGTTGTTGACCTGCGTCTGGTTGCTGTGGATATCGCCAACGCTGCACGGATTTCAATCGGAATCGAAGCGCGATCCGTTCGAAGAGCTCCGCGCATTTCTGGAGTTACCAGCCGATCAACGGCCGCCGTTAGAAGAACAGGCATTTGCTCAACTGAACTTGCCCCCAGCGGCGATCTCAGAAGCAACTCGCTTGCTTTGGGAAGATCGCCAGCGTCAGATTCGGGAATCGCGGCAAACAGAGATGGAAGCACGCGTGATCAAGTGGGAATCTCGGGAGATGCCGTTTTGGTACCAGGTCTATGGAGATGCTCCACCGGACGGGCGCAGTCTGTTTATTTCCCTGCACGGCGGCGGCAATGGTCCGGCCCGCATGAACGACCGGCAATGGGAGAACCAGAAACAACTATATCGCCCCGCTGAGGGGGTGTACGTTGCACCGCGAGCGCCAACCAACACTTGGAATTTGTGGCATGAAGCGCACATTGATCCGATGTTCGATCGCCTGATTGAAAACATGATCGTGTTTGAAGGGGTGAACCCGGATCGCGGCTATTTGTTGGGTTACTCGGCG
>DAOLCX010000704.1:0-2219 GCA_035327685.1 Pirellulaceae bacterium
GATGGTATTGGTCGCTCCGGGCGATGCTTTGCGTCGCGAGTCGCGTCGGCCCAGTCATTCAAAATCATCCCGGCCGTGTAGATCGCACAGGAAGCGCCGAGGAGTGCCGCCAACGTCCAGCCCCCGCCCCACGATCCGTGCGCCAACAGATATGCCACCAGAATGTTGCTGGCCGCCGACGGCAAATTGGCGATCCGGGCAATCTGCAGCCAGGCGATCATGAGTGGGCGGCCACACGCTGTGCGGATGAATGTTCCCGCCAGGCTTGAATCCGTTGCCAGAACAACTCAGTAAACTGTTCGACTTCATGCGACGGAAACAAAGCCTCGACTTTCAGTCGAACCGCTTGCCGTGCCGATTCGCTGCCAAAAAACTCCCAGGCAACCTCGTCCACGTGCGCCAAATGAGTCGCGCAGAATTCGTGAAAAGTCTCGGTCTCCATACGCTCGTTTCCGATGCGGGCGTAACCAGCCAGCCGGTCCACAAACGAATCGGTTTGCTGCATGACCTGGTAATATGGCTCCCAATCCAAGGTCTTGCGGAACTTCTTCTTGGTGGCTGCCACATACAGCGACCATTTCACGTTGGCGATTACCAGCCAGGGAAAATGGTAATGCAGGGATGTCACTTGAGAATCCGGACAGGCGTTGGCGAAATCAATTAAATACCATTTCCCATCCTTGCGAATCGCTTCACATGAATTGAAGTCCCAGCCGAAAAACGTGTTAATCGTCAACGTCATGTCACGCAACTCTTGAGTCTCCGCGGGTGACAAGAAATCCCGCCGCATTTCGTAACGATCGTGAAGCGGTTGGGTTGGGTCATAACTGATAATATGGAACTGCGGTCCCAATCCAATGCAACGCACGAACAGATCGTAGTCGTCAACCCCGGCCTGCAAATGCATCAAGTACTTGCCGCTTTGTTCATAGGCGGCCAACAACGCCGATTCATCCGCAATTCGACTGACCCCGCGCCAAGCGCCTCCATCGTAGGGTTTCATATACAGCGGGTATCCGAGCTGCCGGCCAATCGACCCCAAATCAAACAGCCTCGCATATCGCTGCAAGGTCACGTCCAAGTCCGGAAGCGCCTCGTACGATTTGGGCGGGATCATCCAGGTATCCGGAATCGGCAAGCCCAGCTTGGCCATCGCGCAATACGTGGTCTGCTTCTCCATCGATTGAATCGACCAGGGATTATTGAAGACGTACAGGTCGTCCATCAAGATGGCCTTCTTGATCCACTCGCGACTGGTGTGGTACCAGTGAGTGACACGATCCATCACCAAATCGTATTTGCAGGGCTGCCTGATACTGAAGGGCTCGATGGTCACCCGTTCGGTTTGGAATTGAACTCGTTGCTCGCCCATGTCGATCGATAATTCGAGGCGGCGCAAGATCTCCTCATAACACATGGGCCAGCATAAATCCGCACCCAATGATAAACCAATTCGCCGCACCACGTCTGGCATACGACACCTCGCAAATCTAATGCAACTGACAGCTCAAATCGCGATGACCCGATCATCAGCCAGCCAGCTTGTTCGCGCATCCCAAGGAGGTCTCGTGGGAGTTCCCTTGGCCAACAATACTGGAAACCGATATGAAAACTCATTATACTCAAAATCCAGACAGCGCATGTAGAGGACTCGCCGATGCCCCAAACCTGAGTATGGGAGTCGAGCGACGTCGGCGACCTGCCCAAGATGGGAAAGAGCAGTTAGTATTTCACCAATGAAAGACATACCAATTTTATTGGGGGGACTGATTCTTGTTCTGGCCGTCATCGTGATTTGGTTGTTGTTCCCAGTTTACAATCTGCCAGACGGCAAATCGGTTTATCGTCCAGTGTGGGACCCTCCGCAGTTGCCCATCGGCAATAACTTTGATTTGCTGTCGGAAGAAGACATCGAGCGATTGTCGCGCGATCCGGGACAACGAGAAATTCTGGAAGACATGCAAAACCTTCCACGCTCGTTGTCAGCGACACCGAACTGGATTGGTTTCAGATTTAGCCGCACAAAAAACTGGTTGTTTGTGCTGGCCATCTTGACGGTCTTCGGCTACGTTTGGCTATTGCGTCACAAAGGCGTATTTTGAGCGACGTGCTCCTATTGGCCAGCGACCGACGGGGCCAAAATTCGCTCGCCGATGACAGCCTTCGAAATCGACCTCGCCATAAAGAGTTTTGCATTGGAGGCCGATTTCACTATTCGT
>DAOLCX010000705.1:0-2209 GCA_035327685.1 Pirellulaceae bacterium
CCTCGGATTTCTTGTAAATTGAACGGATTCGATTGTTGTGGAGGTGGCTATGGGAAGACCCAAACGATCTGAGCAGTTTGTCCCTACAGAGGTGGGGATCGTGCATGTAACTCAACGCTGTGTACGCCGGGCATTCCTGGCTGGCGTCGACGAGAAAACCGGTCAGGATTTTTCTTTCCGCCGTGAATGGATCCGGCGCAGGCTTGAAGCCTTGGCCTCAGTTTTCGGCGTCGATGTGCTGGCCTATGCCATTATGAGTAACCATCTACATGTCATTCTTCGCAATCGGCCAGATGTGGTCCAGCAGTGGAGCGATGAAGATGTCGCCATCCGGTGGTTGCGCGTATTCCCAGGACAAAGACTGGACGATCACCTGGCCGAACCGACCGAAGCGGCCGTCAAAACACTTGCTAAAGACGCCGATCTTTTGGCAGTTATTCGTCTGCGACTATCGGATATTTCCTGGTTCATGCGGGCTTTGGCCGAGCCAATTGCGCGACTGGCGAACAAGCAAGACCAATGCACCGGTCGGTTTTGGGAGGGGCGCTTTAAGGCATTGAAGATAACTGATGAAGCGGGTTTGTTGGCTTGCGCGATGTACGTGGATTTGAACCCGGTGCGAGCAGCGTTAGTCGAATCGCCCAGTGAGGCATTGCACACATCGGCTTATGACCGGGCCATGGCCGAGGCAGGAGCAGAGATCGAATCGGCGGCTTTCGATTTGCAAAGTGTTTCGATGGATGAGGTTAGTAAATCGCGAAAGGCGGTTCCTGTGACCAAACTGAAGAATCGCCGAAAGAAAAAGCGATCCAAAAAACCTCGCAGGATCTTGCGTGACGGCTGGTTATCGCCATTGTCGTTGAATCGAAGGTTGTTATCGAACGACCCGCAGTCGCATCGGGAGGGGGTGCGGGCGAGTGACCGGGGGTTCTTGGACCTGGACTGGGACGCCTATTGGCGCCTGTTGTGTTGGACCGCACAAGAGGGCCCGTGTAAAAAGGTTGCTGCTGTTCCACAATCGCTGCAATCGGTTCTCGGCAAACTGGGTATTGAAGCGACAATGTGGCGGGACTTGGTGTGGAACTTCAAACGTTACTTTGGACGAGGAGGTGGTGCGGGCTCACCCCAATCTTTGAGAAAGGACGCAGAGCGGTTAGGCAAGCTTTGGCACCGCGGACAAAGTCGTGTGCAAGAGTGTTTCGTCACATAGCTGGCTGTGCGACTGAGAACAAGTTGAACGCAGTCGATTCTCAATGCGCGATCTTGAGGGTGGGTCGCTCTCCTCCATTGCCTTTCTGCCGCCATTAAATGACCGCCAATTCTGTGGCCTTGTACGTGGCAACACTTTATTCAATCGGCTCCAACGACTCCACCAGCATGCAGCGTACGCCGGTCCGGGCTAAATGCCTTTTGCAGGGTAATAGCCAATCGGACTAATAGGTGGGTGGCACTTATTGTTAATTCTATTGGCTCCAGTGGGCCCAAATTTGTTGGGTTGAGGGGAGAGAGGGATCGTGGGGGGCGCGAATGGGGCGGTGATTGCAGGTCAGTTGCGCCGATACTAGCTGGTCTTGTTCGGCTTGTTGGGCGTTGTAGCTTTCCACGATGACGGTTAACAGCCGATCTCGCAGTCGTTTAATCGTTGCAATTTCATTGTCGCTTAGTTGGATGTAGGGTTGGTCAACCAAATGCCAATGCCAGCGGCGCCAAGCGTGGCTCGCCATTTGATCGTAGGGTCGATGGGCAGGCGCCGCGGTGGGGGCGGTGATCTGCCGAAAGGGATCCACCGTTTGCCCGCCTCTCGTTTGACCGCTGTAAACAAAAGTCGGGCTCACCAGCGGCGGTGGACCAAACATCCGAAATTCCTGGGTAATCATCAGGGCGTTGCCGACGCGCCTGATCGCTTGCCCCCACGAAGTTCGTTGGGCCGCTGGGAAAAAGCTCATGATATTGAGTATCAGGACGGCGCTCCACAACGCGGCAGCGCTCAACAGTCGCAGTCTTGTTACGATTGAACCGCGTGGCGTTTTCTCAAAGGGACCTGTTCCAGCCGAATGAAGAGGCAGGCCCAACCGATCCCAACAACGCCCCGGCACAAATATCAACCAAACCGATATCGCAATCAACGAGAGCCAACCGACGGAAAATGTCAGCCAGACACCGAGATGCATAGCGATGAATAGAGCCGCCGCCAGGAGGCGCACGAGAC
>DAOLCX010000706.1:0-2208 GCA_035327685.1 Pirellulaceae bacterium
ACAGGCCAAAAAACCTGTGCCACGGTAGAAACGTGCGAACAACGAATTCTGGAATTGGGTAGCACTGGCAGGAATTCGGCTGACCAGGTATGACGCCCCTTTAACGGAATGAGGCCGAATTTCGGCCAGTGTGAAATGCCGACCAACGGAAGCCTTTCTTCACACGTTCCTTGACGTCGATGACGTGAACGGTCACCCTTTCCTTACATTGAGCCGTTTTCTACATTGGTGGCAAGGATACCATGAATTCAGTGCCAGCCGCCTATGTCGTTATTGCTCAATGTCGAGGGACTGCAAAAAACGTTTGCTGACGAACCTGTGTTGCGTTCGGTCAGTTTTGAAATACGCCGCGGTCAACACGTTTCTTTGATTGGCCCCAATGGCGCCGGCAAGACCACGCTGCTGAGACTGCTCAAGCAAGAATTACCAGCGGATGCAGGAAATATCGAACTGGCCAAAGGAGCCGTGCTGGGTGTTTTGGATCAGCGCCCGTCATTTCCAGTCGATATGACTCTTTGGCAGATTGCGGCTCAAGCGCTTAAGCCTTTGCTGGATTTGCAGCGCGACGCCGAGCAGACCGCATGGGAAATGAGCCGCGAACGCGACCCGGCTCGCCTGGCCGAATTGACCGGGCGCTACCAACGTCAGCAAGAAGAATTGCTGCACCGCGACGCGTTCCAATTGGATCATAAAATCGAACGTGTCCTCACTGGTTTGGGCTTCCAGAGCGAGGAATACGAGCAGCCGGCCAGCCAATTGAGTGGCGGCCAGGCGAATCGCCTGATGTTGGCAGCGCTGCTGTTGCAGTCGCCTGATTTGATGCTGTTGGACGAGCCTTCCAACCACCTCGATTTGGAAGCCACCGAATGGTTGGAGGCGTTTTTGGGCGAAACCAAACAAGCATTTTTGCTAGTCAGCCACGACCGATTTTTCCTGGATCGAGTCGTCGATGTCACGTTGGAACTGGTCCATGGAACGGTGGTGGCGTATCCCGGCAATTTCTCCAAGTATCGCGTGATGGCCGAGGAACAACTCAAGGTGCAGCGCCGCACCTACGAAAAGCAGGCGGAAGAAATTACTCGGATCGAAGATTTTATTCGGAGAAACCACTATGGCCAAAAAGCGGCCCAAGCCGAAGATCGTCGCAAAAAATTGGAGCGGATTCAGCGGGTTGACCCGCCGCGAGAAATTCCGCTTCCCGCTATTCGATTTCCAGAACCTACCCGTTGCGGAGATGTTGTGGTCCGAGTGGAACGGCTCAAAAAACAGTTTGCCCAACCACTTTTTGAAAATGTGACCTTCCAAATCGAACGCGGACAACGCTGGGGAGTCCTCGGGCCCAACGGTTGTGGCAAATCGACTTTGCTCAAATGCCTGGTTAACAAAGAGCACCCCGACAGCGGGACCATACAGTGGGGGACTGGAGTGCGGGTGGGATATTTCGATCAAAAGTTGGAGGCCGTTGCCGGACACTTGCCCGCCGCCGAGGCGATTCGGTCGGCGCATCGCGAGCTGGTCGATCAACAACGCCGCGATCTGCTGGGGGCATTCGGGATCGCCGGTGACCTGGCACTGCAAACGGTCGATCGCTTGAGCGGCGGCGAGCGAAGTCGCGTCGCATTGGCCCGTTTAGCCGCCGACGTACCGAATGTCATGATCCTTGACGAACCGACCAATCATCTCGATCTGTGGGCGCGAGAAGCATTGGAACGGGCCTTGATCAGCTTTGACGGCACGTTGTTGGTGGTCAGTCACGACCGCTATTTTTTGAATCGCGTCTGCACGCATCTGCTGGTCTTTGAACCGCATCGCGTCCACGTTTTTCCAGGGTCGTTTGACGACTATCGGCACTGGCAAAAACAGCAACAAGTCGCGGAGATGGCGGCCAAAACCAATGCAGTTCAACCCCGTTCGGCGCGAGGTTCCGACACGAGCGCCGACGATGTGCGGCGGAAACGGCGTTTTCCTTTTCGCAAAGCCTCCGAGATCGAACGTGAGATTGCTGAACGCGAGTCACAAGTCAACGATTTGCAAACCCAATTGAGTGATCCGCAAGTGCTCCGCTCAGGTCCGCGAGTGGTCGCAGTCCAGAACGAACTCAACGATCAACTCGCCGTCTTGGAGCAGTTGTACGAGCATTGGCAAGAAGCGTTGGAGTTTCAGCAATAGGCAAAAGCGCGTGACCCAAGTCGGTCAGAAGTCCTTTTC
>DAOLCX010000707.1:0-2207 GCA_035327685.1 Pirellulaceae bacterium
TGAACGATGACGGGGAAATCGACTTCTACCAATGTTTGAACAACGATCATCAAGTCACGGAGCATTTTCATGAGGTTGCGATGGGACTGCAAACGGACGAGGATGGGAATTTTTACTACGCCAAGTCAGGTTGCCATGGCAAGTCGGCGATTGTTCCCCATCACGGCACCCTGTTAAAAGTCACTCACGACGGTTCGCACACGGAGATCTTGGCCAATGGTTTTCGCGCGGCGAATGGAGTCTGCTTGAATCCCGATGGTTCGTTTGTGGTGACCGATCAAGAAGGATTCTGGAATCCCAAGAATCGGATCAATTGGGTGACGCTTTCGGATTCGGGAAAGCCCAAGTTTTATGGGAACATGTTGGGTTATCACGATGTGACGGACGAATCGGATGCGGCGATGGAGCCACCATTATGCTGGATCACCAATGACTTTGATCGCTCGCCAGCGGAACTGTTGTGGGTGGATAGCGAGCGTTGGGGACCGTTGCGTGGCGCCTTGCTGAATCTTTCTTATGGCTATGGCAAAGTCTTTTTGGTTCCGTATGAGAAAGTCGGCGGAATCACTCAAGGTGGAATGATCGAGCTTCCGTTGCCGACATTTCCGACCGGCATCATGCGCGGCCGTTTTCATCCGGCCGATGGTCAACTGTATGTGTGCGGCATGTATGCCTGGGCGGGGAGCGCTACTCATCCCGGCGGCTTGTATCGAATCCGCTATACGGATCAACCGGTCGGAATGCCGCTGGCATTGCGTGCCTTTTCCTGGGGCGTTGAAATCACGTTTACGGAGCCCGTGGATCCCGATGCGATCGGCGATCCAAGAAACTATTCAGTCGAGGCCTGGGATTTGCGGCGAACAGCCCGATATGGTTCCGACCATATCAATCAGCGCGTCTGGCAGGTGAAGTCCGCCCAATTATCGCCTGATGGAAAAACGTTACGACTGCAGATACCTGAGATTGCACCGACCTGGGGCATGGAGATTATCTACAGTCTCAGAACCGCCGACGGTCGGCCCTTGCAGGGGAAAGTTCACAATACGATACACCGGTTGCGGGACGTTAACGAATAGGCCGTGGGCCGGTAAGCTGGCTTTCCCATAACAATAGAATTTGATTCGCAATGTGTTAAAATATCATTCGGCAAGGCATCAGGGGCCGGGAGCAGGGAGTCTGGTGATGTACGGGTTAATCAAGAGACTGATGGATTCTGAGCGGCGAGCGGGGAGTTTGGCGCTGGTTGCGATCTTGGGTTGGTTGTTGGGGAGTGCCGCATGCGCGTGGCAAGTGACGGGGGGCGACGACGCGATTCGCCAGGCAATTGACCGGGGAGAGTTCTCGCGGGCGGTGGCGCTGGTCGACCCATTGCCTGCGGAGCGTGCGGATGGGTGGCGGCAACAATTGGTCATGGCGCAATGGTCGCATGGTGCGCCGGAAGCAGCCTGGCATTCGCTCCGTTCTATCGTTTCGTCCGACAGGCGCGATGAAGTGTTGCAGTCTTGGGCCAACGACCGCCAACCGAATACCGGACACCGCGGCGGCATCACCGAAGCCGATTTTCAAGAACTGATCCGGTTGATTCAGCGGTCGATCGATCCAGATTCGTGGCAAGAAAACGGCGGCGATGGGACCATGGAGCCTTTCGCTAACGGAGTGTATGTCGATCAGTCGGGAACATTGCACCGCGCGCGGCGCGATACGACAGGTCGATTGGATTCGATCCGCCGCCGTGTGGCTCAGCAGACTCCTCCGTCGTCTGATCAGGAAGAGGAATCTCCGTCGCGCTGCGTGTCGTTAGTTCGATTGGAACGCGAGTGCCAAATCCATGCAGTTCGCGGCGACGCCATTCCTGAAATGTTGACGAATTTAGCTGGGTTGTATCGTATCGACTATCTGGTGGTCGATCGCGAGGCGAACGATTTGATTTTGGTAGGTCCAGCCGGTCCGTGGTCGCGAGATAAGGACGGGCGGGTGGTCAATACGGCCACCGGATTGCCTGTGTTGCAACTCGACGATCTGGTCGTTTGTCTGAGAAACGCCCGTTTTGCGGGGGGGAAATTTGGGTGTTCGATCGAGCCCAGGCCGGATCGATTGGCTGAGACTCAGCGGTTTGTGGAAACGACCCGGGCGCGGGGGGAGGCCTTGCGCGAACAATTGGCGCAACACTTGGGGATGCAGGACGTCGTCGTATTCGGTCTGCCCGC
>DAOLCX010000708.1:0-2206 GCA_035327685.1 Pirellulaceae bacterium
GACATAACGCAGCCACGTCTTTCATGTAGTGGCTGGTCAGCAATATCGTTGTACCGAATTTCTCCTGATACCGTTTCAAGAATTGTTGGACGCGATGTTGCGCCACCACGTCTAAGCCAATGGTCGGTTCATCCAAAAACAACACGTCCGGCGAATGCAACAAGGCGGCGATGAGTTCCATCTTCATCCGCTCACCCAGCGATAACTCGCGCACCGGTTGTGTTAACAACTCTCGCACTTCGAGCATATCTGCCAACTCATCGCGAATCCGTTCGAAACTGCGGGGCTCAATGGAATAGATCTTTTGATGTAGCCGAAAAGAATCGGCGGCTGGCAGATCCCACCACAGTTGATTCTTCTGCCCCATCACCAACGCAAACCGGCGACGATAGGCATTCTGGCGATCCCAGGGGACATACCCCATGACCCGGGCCGTCCCGGAGGTGGGATTAATCACGCCGGACAGCAGTTTTAAGGTCGTCGTTTTACCTGCACCATTGGGACCTAGAAAAGCCACGAACTCGCCTGCCGAGACATGCAGGTCGATTCCCTTGACCGCTTCGACCTCCCGGTACTCGCGGCGAAACAACCCGCGGACCGATGCCCATAAACCCTCTCGTTTTTGATAGACACGAAACGACTTGCGCAGTTGCTCAATTTCAATGATGGCCATGCCGCCATTATATCTGAAAATGGGGTCCGTCCATGAGGTGTCTTTGGTGGCAACTGCTCACGCCATTCATCATCCGGTTAGCTTAACCCTGTTGAACAGAAAGCCGCAGGCGCCGCCTTGAGCCCGCATTCAATACGACCCAAATCACGTCCCTCGCGCGTCGATTCGTGATTGAAATTCACGATTTAACCGGTCAAGACAGGTGGCGGAAATCACGCGAACAGGCGATAGTTGCACGCGGCGCTTGCGGCGGATCGAAAAACGTCACCTGCCGACGCCAAAAACGGCCACTAAAAATTGCCCAAAGCCTGAGAATTTCAGGTTGATTCCTCTTGATCAAATTGTGGCCAGCCAGTAAAAGCCAGCCCCAACTAATTGCCACCCCGCCAGAAGTGCGGGGTGTTTGACCCGATGCTATCAAGGAGGACTACACTTGAAATCGCTCAGCTTCAGTTTCGTGCTCGTGTGTGTGACTTGTGCCGCCGTTTCCGCTCAAGATGCGGCTCGTGGAGGAATCGTGGCTGTGCTCGACGTCGCTCGTGTCTTCCAGTCAAATGCCGAATTCGACCGGAAGATGCAAGACATCCGCCAACAAGCCGATCGCTTGAGGTCGGAGGCCCAGCGGGAACAGGAGCAAATTCGCCAGGAAGCGATGCAACTGCAAGGCGTGGACCCCAATTCGGCCCAGTTCAAGCAATTGGAAGCCACCCTCGAACAACGCCATACCAATCTGCGCACCCAAGCCGGTCAATCGGAGCGCGATCTGCTGGTTAAAGAGGCGACGATCTACTTTGAAACGTATCAAAAGATGCAATCCGTTGTCTCCCGCATTGCACAGCGCGAAGGTATTGCTTTGGTCCTCCGCTTTGACAGCTCGCCCATCGATCCCGAAAACCGGGGCGATGTGATCAAAGGCGTCAATCGCAATGTTGTGTTCTATGACCGGTTGGATATGACCGACCTGGTGATTGACGAAATGGGACCACGCGTTGCGGAACAAAAGCCCGCTGGAACCACTCCGCGGTAAGAGGAATTAACGAGCATTGATGATGGGTCAAGTGCGCAATCATCCTCCAGCGATGTTATTGTGCGCATTGATCTCCCGGCATCAACCAGCGCTTGCCTGGGCCCAACAACGGATTGCCACAACTTGGGGTCCAATTGTAGCGACAAGTCCTGAATTCTATTTCACGGAGACCGAGTATTATCGTTCCAGTATGGGGCCCGATCTTCGGAAGCAGTTCGTGGCGATTCAAGGGCCATTTGATCCGGCTCAATTGGCGGACGTGAAATTGACCACCAATCGTTGGGAACAAGACTATGCCGCGACCCACCCCGATCCTTTCCCTCGCCCGCTGAACCTCGATCCGGGTTACCTGACGGAAGCCAAATTGGTGTTGGCCACAACCAAGGACCGAGATCACCGCATCTATCTGCATTCCGGAATTTTTGCGGAAATTACTCTGCACTATCATGGCGGACGTTGGCAGCCTTCCCGTTGGACCTATCCGGACTACCAACGCGCCGATTACC
>DAOLCX010000709.1:0-2202 GCA_035327685.1 Pirellulaceae bacterium
ATGCATGTGACATCCCGGCGGCAATCCAGATCACATATAGTGCCAATCCTCGACCAATCAGCGCCTCCCACTGTGAACCTCGCGCACTCGATGTCGAAGTCAAGTACTCCGTCACTACCAACCCGCTACAGACTCCAGCAGTGATCAGCACAGCGCTCGCATAGGGAATGGGCACGGCGGACAGCACGGCCGCAATATACAATACTCCGGCGCCCATCTCTAACGGTGCCAGGAAATCGACAAGTGCGATGAGGACCACCAACACGATCGTGCGGATCGTTGCAATCGATGACCAACGCGAACACTGTTCTGCGAACCTCTGCCTTTTGACCATTCCCGAACGCCAAGCCACGCCGATCCGCGCCATCGCTTTGCGAATGTTGCGACTCATTTCGAGGTACAGACCCCTGCCCCACTTCGGAACAAACTTGAGTTTCGCCATGGAACGGCCTCTCTTGATTCGATTTAGTTCATGCAAATGCAGTGCCTATCGCAGCAAGGCTCAGGCTTAAGGCCCAACCCGCAGGGTGATGCCCCTGCGGTAAAACCTCCAACACCAGTCACATCGAAGCGCCTCGCAAACGCCAGCCCCTAACTGATTGTGACTCATACGCGGACAACCTCTTTGCGGGCGAGTCGAAAGCAGCCACTTCTCGCAAACCACTCCAGCAGTAATACTCGACTTTCTGCTAGCTGGCAGCACGCGAGCCGCCTGTTTATGATTCTTCCAGCAAGTTCTTGTCAGTCCAGTGAACCATGACAGTTCATGAACCAGCCTTTTCTATAAACTCCCATTTTTTCCCAGCCAAACTCCCTTGCGACCATCTGCTTGGGCCGGCGCTGTCGTGGACACTCGGATTGGCCAAGTGGCGCACGTTGATCGAACTCCGGCCACATTGGTCGTCAACCGACCAGACGATTGAACGCTCAGGAATCAGCTCCCGCCCACGACAACGGGAATGGCCATCATCATCGGGCCGTGGAATGGACATTTGGAACATGGTGTTCACCGACAACAACGAACGTGGCATGTCGTTTGCGAAGCTGGACCGGTCGCAAACCGAAGTTATTCACCGCCGAAGCGGAGATTAATGTCAGCTCGCGAGCAGATCGGTTTCAAATACGTTTAACCATTGCGAAAGGAACATCCTGATGTTGAGGTCATTAACCATTTGGACGGCGGCTGTGGTCGCCGTCCTATTGAGCGTACCAGCCGCGCAGGCGCAATTCCAAAACGAAACCCGACCACCGGATCGAGTGCAAACGCCTACGTTGCCGCTGGTCATTGAAATCTGCGGAGCCGATACCCGCCAAGGATTCGACGGACTGGTCAAAGTGCTAACCGATGCGGGAGTTCAGGTAGGCGAAATCCAACTGGTCGAGCGGCAGTTTTCTTCGGAGGAAACGGTCGTGCGGGCCATGACAACGATTGCGACAGAATTGAATCTGTGTGCGGTGGCGAAACAGGCCAACGAGTTCATCAACCAACATGTGGCCATTGACAATGAAAATGGACACCTGCACGGGATGTACGTTGTATTGTTTGCGGACCTGGAGGTAGATGTGTCCCGAAAGGTCGCGGACGCCGTTGATCGGTTGCCGGGGATCAAGGGGAGCGAAAGCCGCGTGGCCCCAGACGAGAACTCAATTTTTGTTAAGTTCCAGAATGCGACCGAACGCAGACCGCGCGGTTTGGGTGACGCTTCCGAGGCTGCGGAGACCTTTACTCGCGGCGACAACGTGACGATCGGCATGATCATCACAGCGCTCAAGGACACAGGCGTTGATGCGCGTACCCAATGGGACTCCGATCGCCATTAGAAAGCGCACCGGAATTGCCGAGCGCCCGTTCCATATCCGGGGTGGAATCCATGATTTCGGGGGCAGCGGCCATGGCGCCGCCGCCCCCACACCCTGGGAAACTTGACAGATCGCTCTCCCCTTTTTTCAATTAGGGAAATGATGGCTGTGAAGAAGGCATCCAACCTGGTCCGCTCCCCTGCCACATTGCCAATGCGCGAGACATGATTCAGGACCCATCAGGTTTCTTGGTGAAAGAGGTGCGTTAACTGCAAGCGGTCGCCGAAGAACTGTTTGGGAGTCATCCCTGTAAACTCGCGAAACTCCCTAATAAAATGTGATTGGTCGAAGTACTGGCCCTGGATGGCAACGGCTGTCAAGGATTGATCTGGGCGCTGCATC
>DAOLCX010000710.1:0-2201 GCA_035327685.1 Pirellulaceae bacterium
GAGAGGAAACGCTTGTGATCGATCAAGCAGAAAATCGGCATGATTTTGTGTCTCGGAACTCGATTGACTCGGCTATGGAAGTCAGCCGTCGATTGCGAGTTTGCGATGACAAAGTCATTGAGGCGCCAATGCAATTGAAAATACTGGTTGTGTGCGGTCGCAACCACAGGAATATCGACATGCCATCGCGCCAGAATTCCCAAGGTATGCGCGCGGCTCATGTGAGTGTGAATCAGATCGAATCCTTCGCTGCGAATCCACTTCGCTAGCGCGCGGACTTCACCTGGAGGGAAACGTTTGAGGGTGGACTCTTTCCGTGAGAAACCGAGGGTCGGTTGAGTCGTCAACCACGAACCAGGGCGGCACAATTGGGTCACGTGATGGCCTCGGACAGCCAATTCGCGGCATAGCGTTTGGCAATACACTACCGCGCCGTTGATTTCCCGACCTGATGCGATTTGTAGAATTCTGAATTCTGCCATATAGGCAATCGTTCGATCCAAGGGAGTCTTTTCGAGTTCGCATCAAACGTCTAAGCCACGTTAGAAAAACGATTTCGAATTTCCGCGTCAAGGTCAATTCCACGACGGATCGTGAGACATGCGGCTATGGCGCTGACCGGGAACGGTAACTTCCTCTGTAATGGTCTGGCAAAGCTCTCGCCAGAGTGTTTCGACATCGGAAAAGACGTGATCCACGCAAGCTGGCCAAGTTAACCAACCGCCGCCAGTCAATTCCGATTCAAGTTGGTGAGCGCCCCAACCCGAATAGCCGGTGAACAGTCGGAAGGGGTGAATTTGCTGTTTGACCAATTGTTCCAGGTTCGTTTTTTGAATCGAGAGAAAGACGCCGGGCAGGACTGGGATCTCTCCTAGTGTCAGGCTGCCATGTAGCGCCATGAGTGGACCTGGCACGGGCCCGCCCCAAAAAACCGGGATGCCTTCCTGGGGGACTTTCCAGTCAGGACAGGTTTCCTGAAGCGACGTTGTCAGGGGCCGGTTCAAGACTAATCCGGCGGCCCCATCTTCAGAATGTTGAAACAACAATACGGCCGACCGGAAAAAATTAGGATCAATCAAATCCGGGACCGCAATCAACAAATGCCCGTTTAGAAAAGCCATGTCGCGTCCTCCTCGTTCTCTCCGCGCATCAGGAAAGAACGCGACCTGGATTGTCTCTGTTTGCTAAAAGAAAGTCAAGCTTTCAGGCAACGGGCTAACGATAGAATTCGAGGCCAAAGGTTGCCCCATGGAAGAATACACTGCTTTTCGTATCTGAACTCAAGCCGGTCAACGGCGTCACGAAAGCGGGATAGTTCTCCGTGGCCGAGGCAACTTTGTAGAGATACAGCACGCTGTATCCGGCACGCAGTCGAGCGTTTTGTCGCAAATGCATATGGGCATTGACGCCCCCATCGACCGAACCCGAAAAGCGCCCGTTGCTGTCACGATTATTTACGAACTGCGTGCCGTTATTTGTCAACTCGAAACTCGTTCGTTGAGAATTGGCGTATCCACCGGCTTTGAGAAACCACGAAAACGATGTCCGGCGACCGACATCATAGAACAAGTCGATTCCAACGTTCGGTCCGAACAGGTCATTCCGTGCCGCGAGTTCCATTTCCCCTTGGTTGTTAAAGAAGTTCCGGGAACGCAATAGATATTGGTCATCAAAGTGGATATATCGCAACCCAATGTGCGTTTTGACGATGTCCCATCCCCACCGCACGCGATTGAATTCGACGCTATACAGTCGAGATCTGGCGAACTGGTTAGCTTCGACCATATTGAAGAACGAACTGACATGTCCAAAATTCAAGCCTCCTGCGGGCTCAAACAGCGCGTTGATCCCGCCGCCGGGACTCAATATCTGCCGTTCCTGTTCCAATGGCATAATTCCCAGAAATGACAATTCGTAACCGCTTACCTGGTCCGTCCGGCCGCCGAGTGTCGCGCGGACACCCCAATCGTAATCGAAACCGGGCAATCCTCCGAATGTCGTACCGATGAATGATCCTTTAGTGCGCGTCCAGTACAGGGCGTCGATGATTCCATAAAACGAAGCACGGGGCACAAATCCGCAGTTGTCAAAATTTTCAAAATTGCCATAGCCTTGGCCATATCCAGATGGATCATCCCAACCCCACGAAGACTGGTTTCCCCATTGATCATTCATGCAGGAAGCACAGCCAGCCCCGCCAC
>DAOLCX010000711.1:0-2191 GCA_035327685.1 Pirellulaceae bacterium
ACCCCACCAACCCTGTCAACAGGATAATGCCTGTCCTTATTGGTGGGGGGTTAGGGGGAGAAGACGGGGACGTGGTTGAGGGGCATTTGGAGGATGATGCCGGCCATGGCGGCGCCGAATTCGGGACCGGCTTCACTGTTGGCCCAACTGCCATCCGAAGATTGAGAATTGACGAGTTCGTCGCGTATGGCGGGGTACCATTCGTTCCAGAAATCGCCGCCGGCATGCCACATCGCTTGGACCGCATAATAGTGCGAATAAAAGTAATGATGGGCGGAACTGCGCCGGTTTAATTTCAAATAGGCCAATCCTTTTTCAATTTGTGGGCCATCGTAGATGCCGGCACTGTACAGGGATGTAATACCGGCAGCGGTCATGGCAAAGGAAGATCCTCCGCCTTGCATCGTATAACGAAAACTCCCGTCAGCATTTTGGCTCTTTTTCACGTAATCGATGCACTTTTCACGGACTTTATCGGGGACATCGATCCCAGCATCTCGTGCGCCGCGCAAGGCCATGATTTGACACACCGTGACGGACAGATCGGCATCTGTCGGAGCTGGCTGGTAACGCCAACCTCCTTGTGGATTTTGACACTTGTTAATTAACTGCACGGCTAAACGCAGTTTGTCCCCAATTTCGGGTTTTTGAGTCATTCCGTAGGCTTGAGACAGAAAGAGGGTCGCAAAGCCATGTCCGTACATATTCTCATAAACGCTCTGGTCTTGGCGCGTAATGTAACCCTCTTTGCTGGTGCAATTAAGGACGAACTCTACGCACATGTCGATTTGCCGTCCGTAGCGACCTTGCCCAGGTGCACTGCCACTGCACATCATGGCCAGTCCGCCCAGTCCACAAGCGGCGACTCCTCCTGCGTAGCCAGTTGTTCCGAAGGCACCGCGATTGCGTCCCGATTTGATTTGCCGGTTTGAAAGGTACTCCAAAGCCCGGTCGATTGCACGCCGTGCTTCAGACGTGATCAGTTCGGCTGGTGATTTTTCGTTGGGTGACGATTTTCGATCGTCTTGGATTGCGGCGGCGTCTCTGGGAATAGACGCCATCAATCCGCAGCCAGCCGACAAAGCCCACCCATTGAATTGCCGGCGCGAAACGTTGAAAGGGTTCATGTTCGTTTTGGTGCCCTCAAATTGTTACTTTTGTGATTCCCCATCATATCGGGTTGTTTGCGGGAGGTCAAAAAAGGTGGGATCGCAACGATTAAGGGGGTTCGTCCCGACTTAACGTCTGGAAAAACGTTTCTTTCTCCGCCGATTTCAACGGGATTGCATGGGTTTTGACGGTTTTCAGCGTTTGGATTACTGGACGGTTCGTGACAACTGTACCGAATTCTGGATAATGGACTATTGGATTTTCAAACCATGACGAACCTAGTTTATAACCGGCGCCGGTTGGGCCATAGATTTCTTTTGGGCGGGTGGAATCGTCCGCTCGCGAGGCGAGTGGAGAGCATTATTTGCGGCTTTAATCGTCCTCAAGGTGTTTCGCAGCCTCGTTTCGGGATGTCGTTGCTGGAATTATTGGTCGTATTGACCATCTTGATTGCCATCAGCGGTATTGTGGTCGCGACCTTGCCTGGCCTGTGGAAACAATCACAAACGGCAACGACCGCAGTCAATTTGCAGCAAATTGACTCGGGTATACGGCGAAATCTCATTTTGAACCGAGGTGTATTGGGAAACCGGTTTGACTCACTGGTCGTAGGGACGGGCAATTTGAGTGGTAACATTGCGGAATATGTGCCAAACCGGGAGTTTTTTGACACGACCAGTTTGGCCGATTCCGACATTGAGGCATTAGCCGGTTTGGGGATTACCGAGTTGGTTCCTGCGGAACGGGCTCCAGTAAATGCGACGTTTTCTTCGCATATTCAGCAGCCGGTACGACTCAAGGGTCAGATACGGGCGGCCATTTTGACTTCGGCAGCCGCCGAAACGGCCTGTCGCGAATTATGGAATATCGAGCCCGACCGAAATACTCTGTTTCTAGTCATGGGCTTGGGTGGGCAGTGCAGTTTGGTGGGTGCTGGGCGGCAATCCGCCTTTGCTGAAGCTCCGATGTACTACCCCGATGATCGCAACCAGGATGCAGCCAATCAATATTCTCGTTTTTTGGTGATTGTCGAATTGCAGCGGGGCGGGGACCGTTCGGTGGCTCGGTATATCGGTACTGT
>DAOLCX010000712.1:0-2187 GCA_035327685.1 Pirellulaceae bacterium
GGGGGCCACGCTGGAGGGCGCATAACCCCAATTCAAAACGCCGCGCGGCACCCGTGGCTGGCCATTCAAAACAAAACGATCTCCGTCCGTCACGATTGTGCGATAGCCGGTTGTGATCAGCGTTTGCTCGATGGAATGTGCGACTGACGCCCAGTCTCGTTGCCGAGTCGATTCGTCTGCGGCAAACAACTCGACGCCAAACTCATACAAGGTTGGCCGCTCGGGGGACCATTCGTCAGCAGGCCACGGAAGCTCGATTTCAATCGTCGCGAGACGCTCTTCAATGGATGTGGCAGTAGAGTTGCTGATCCATGGTTGTTCGCGATTTGGAGTTGACCAGTTTGTCGAAAGAACGTGAGTGTCGCGCCAGGCGTTTTCCGGTTCATGTTGCCGACTCTTCTCGCGAACTCGGCAATGCACTTGGACTCCGGTTTTCGGCGGTGCCGAGACCGGGACTTGCAAACGAACTCGTTGGCGATCATGCCATTGAATATACATAGCGTCGCGGATGAGGACCACTTGTGAGGCCGTGATACGGGCCGAAACAGGCTGCCACAGCCCACCGAAATGGTGAGTGATGATTGGCAAAAATCCTTGTGTATTATGCCCAACCTTTTCGTCGACCTCGATTCGCAACGTCCAACTCGTCGCGGTTGGCAACTGACGGGCGATTTCCGTGGCATCTAAAGTGAAAGGCGTCCAGGCCCCCAGGTGTTCACCGAGCTTGTGATCGTTCAAGTACACATGCGCCAAGGTGGCCGCGCCTTCAAATCTGAATAGCAGCCGCTGATCTGCTGCCATCGCCACCGGCGCGATTTCGGTCTGATAGATCGAAACGCCGTCGAAATGGACATCGAGTTGGTCTTCAATCGGGCCCGGTACCAGCACATCGTGAAACGAGGCCCCGCCGTCCAAGCTGACACGCCATGGCCCCATTGGTATTTCCTGACCCTGCGCTGTAACCATCATGCACCACAGCGCGGCGATCAACCATCCGAAACGTGTCATCGGGACCTCCTGGGAAAACGAAACTTCGTCGTTAAGGTTTACGTTTGTTTTAATCGTTCACCGAATCCGGCAGAAAGCGGTGATTGAAGAACCATTGTCCTCAATTGTTTGAGCTCATTACCGGAGTTTGCCGTTATCCGGGACGAGCAATTGGGGACAATTGTTCTACCACGTGGCGAACCACTATTTTTGTTTTGCATCGGGATGGCAAAAACAACTGGCAACCGGTTGAACGTCGGCCCGTTCCCAGGCCTGGCGAACTTGTTCGGCCATCGCTTCGGCTTCATCGACTCGACGTTGTTTGACCAGTGCCTGCTGCAGTCCCAACAGTGACCAGGCGTTATGGGGATGCCGCCCCAGATCGTCGCGATAAACGGACTCGGCTTCTTGGGCCCGGTCCGCAGCCAACAAGAGCGCACCCAGCGCGTGGCGGACGGGCTGCATCCAGCCAGGTGGTTCGTCGTAGGTCAGTTGTTCTTCCAAGGCGACGGCACGTCGTAGTTGGTCAAACGCCAACTCGCTCTCGCCTCGGTGAAAGGCTAATTCACCTCCAGCCATCAATCGCGCAATGGCCATCACGTCGGTAGCTTGATTGTTGCCCACCTTCCATTCGTCGGTCAACATTTCAATCAACTGATCCATTTGCCGCAGTTCTGTTTCTGCTTCCGCCAACCGGTTCAAGTTCGATAGGGCTACCGTGCGAGCATAGTGCCAAGCCGCGCGGCTCACTAATCTTCCGGCGTCAGGCTCGGGTTCGTTGAGAATCTGCTCCCATTTCCCGAATCGAATCATCACGTGCCAAGTGGTCGGCATAAAGCCGTCGGCCATCGTTACATAATTCTGCAAAAAGGCTGGCGGGATCTGTTGTTCGATTTTCCGAGCGGCTGAATAGGCGACTTCATATCGCCCCTCCATCATCGCTGCATACGCCAAAAAATGAACGTTGTGCATGAAGTACAAGCTGTAAAAATCCGGAGGTGGAGCCATCGCAAAGTAGGCTTCATCGGCAGCGATCGCCCGTGCGTTTAACTCCGCAGCTTCCGCATAGCGTCCGACTCGGACAAAAATATGGGAAGGCATATGCACGAGATGGCCTGAGCCAGGTATCAAAGTCGAAAGTCGTTCCGCGGCCGGTACTCCCAATTCCGGCCAGGGAGATGCCTCGATGGCATGGATGTA
>DAOLCX010000713.1:0-2185 GCA_035327685.1 Pirellulaceae bacterium
CGCAAATACCGGAGAACTTTGCGCGTGTTGGGCGTTCCCACCAAGAACTATGAACGTCAACACGGCATCATCAAGACACTGAATCGGGGGATCTTGGAGCATCGACGGGTTGATGTAGTCTATCACAGTATTGGCAGCCCACCCAAGCGCCGCCTGATCGAGCCCTACACGATCGCGCTGTTTCAATCGAGTCTGTATATCGTCGCTGCCGCCTGTGAGGATGATAACCCGGAGACGCGAGTTCGCAGTTGGAAATTAGATCGTTTTGAAAAGGCGGACATTACGGATGAGCGATTTGAATTTCCGGACGATTTGACCATTGAAGAGTTCGTCGGCGGCGGGATGGGAATGTTTATTGGACGGCGCCCTCAAAACTATCGTATTCGCGTCAGTCCGCAGGCGGCTCGGTGGGTGCAAGAAGACCCGTGGCATCCGGAGCAACAAATCAAGACCTTGAAAGATGGAAGTGTGGAATTGTCCGTCCAGGCGGCTCACGAATTGGATATCATTCCGCGCGTGTTGCAATTGGGGACCGAGGCTGAGATCTTGGCGCCGGCATCGGCGCGGGAGCGGATGGCTCAGATTGTAAGCCAACTATCCAAACTCTATTCGTGAACACGGGGAGAACAGCGCCATGCTGGCAAAACTGCGCACGTTTTCACTGGTCGGGATCGAGGCCGAACCGGTTGAAGTCGAAGTCGATGTTTCGCCGGCCGCCATGCCGAAAACGATCCTGGTCGGGCTGCCAGAAGCTGCGGTTCGCGAAAGCACACATCGAGTCAGCCGGGCTTTGGTAAATTCTGGCTTTGAACGGCCACCCGATCGAGTGGTGATCAACTTGGCACCGGCAGAGTTGCCCAAGCAGGCGGCTTCCTTCGATCTCCCCATCAGTTTGGGGATTTTAGCTGCGACGGGGCAGATCGAGTCGGATCGGTTTGCGGATTATGCGGTCGTGGGTGAGTTGGCATTAGAAGGGCAGGTCAGATCATCGCGAGGCGTGTTATCAATGGCCATTCGCGCGGCTCGCGACGGTCTGCGTGGTCTATTGGTGCCGCGCGAGAACGCCAGCGAGGCCGCGGTGGTTCAGGAACTAGCTGTTTTTCCGGTCGATTCTCTGACACAGGCGATTGGGTTTTTCACCGGTGAACTGGATATCGACCCAGTGCCCTCTCGGATTGACCAGATTTTTAGCGAATTGTGCCGATACGATGAGGATTTTGCCGATGTTCGAGGTCAAGAACTCGCCAAGCGGGCGGTCACGATTGCTGCGGCCGGCGCTCACAATATTTTATTTCTCGGACCACCGGGAAGTGGCAAAACGATGTTGGCCAAGCGGATCCCCACCATCTTGCCGACGTTGACGCCCGAAGAGTCGATCCAGACCACGCGCATCTATTCAGCGGTGGGGCGATTGGCTCCTGGTCAACCCTTAATGGCGCGTCGGCCGTTTCGTTCTCCCCACCACACAATCAGCGAAGCCGGCCTGGTGGGTGGTGGCAGCACGCCGTCGCCCGGCGAAATCAGTATGGCGCACAATGGTGTACTGTTCTTGGATGAATTGCCGGAGTTTAATCGGCGGACATTGGAGGTGTTGCGACAACCTTTGGAGGATCGCGTAGTGACTATCAGTCGCGCCCTAAACTCGACGACGTTCCCCGCCGACTTTATGTTAGTCGCCGCGCTCAATCCCTGTCCGTGTGGATACCGCACCGACCCGCGTCGCGCGTGCAATTGCACGACGCCTCAAATCGAAAAGTACATGAGCAAAATTTCTGGACCGTTGCTGGATCGGATCGATATACACATTGAAGTGCCAGCCGCGGGGTACGAAGAATTGGCTTCGTCCATTCCTGGGACGTCGAGCGCGACGATTCGCGATCAGGTGTGCGCCGCGCGGTATCGCCAGGCTGAGCGGTTTGCGGACGCGCGCATTCTCTACAACGCACAGATGTCCAGCCGGATGATTCGCCAATACTGCAAGTTGGATCGGGCTTGCGTGGGAGTGATGAAGTCGGCGGTCAATGAAATGGGTTTGTCGGCGCGTGCACATGACAAAGTGTTGCGTGTGGCGCGAACGATCGCCGATTTGGATGAGGCGGCCGAAATTCGAGTCGAACACTTGCAAGAAGCGATAAACTACCGGCAGCTTGACCGCCAAATGTGGCACTAACCGACGGTAACCGTT
>DAOLCX010000714.1:0-2178 GCA_035327685.1 Pirellulaceae bacterium
CCGGTCACCACTGCGAATGACTTCGAAATGGTCGCAACCGGTGGGAAAATCAGGTGACGGAAACGGAGGCCAGGGCGGATCGCGAAGGTCTGCGAACTGCGATCCGGTGGCTAGACTCATAAGAAACGTCAAATCGATCGGGCCGGAAACCCGGTACACACTGTCGGAGTCCACGCCCAAAGCCATGGTTAGAAATTCAATCATCCGCGGACTGGCGTCGTCGGCAATCTCCAGGCGAATACACTGACTGGCTTGCCGTTGGCTGATCAACGTCATCACTTCCAACATGAAGTCGTCGGCGTATTCGTCCAACTCAAAGTCCGCGTTCCGCGTAATTCGAATGGGGGCGATTTCCAGAATGGTCTGGCCGGGAAGCATGGATGCCAGGTGAGTGGCCAACACGTCTTCGAGCAATGCGTACCGCAAACCGCCAGTAGTTGGAATGAATATCTGCCGCGGGAATCCAGGGCTGTTGGCCAAGGGGATCAAAACGAACCTATCTGGCGCAGCGCTGGTTCCTTCCAAGCCTGGAATCGGCTTGGCCAGTTCGTGTGGGTCTCCGGGGGCCAAGCGTACAAACAATCCCATGCGGGTGCCGCGCAAGACTGGAAAGTCCACCGGGTTGGAGATTGAAATCGGGGTCAGCCCAGATTCAAGGATATTATTGAAGTACTCATCGACGGTAGGCAAAGGGTCCTTGGCCAACGCTTCGCGCGACAAGCGGTGAATTCCCCGCTCGGCCAATTTCGGCTCGAGATACTCGGAGAAAATCTGATACTGCCGCCGCACCAACTGATCAATGTAGGGACGCATCGCGGACAGTTGCGATTCGGCTGTCTTGCCGGTCAGGTCCACCTGGTTGGCTTGGCGCTCGGCAGCCAACTTGATGCTGCCGACGCGGACCATGAAGAACTCGTCCAGATTGGAACTGGAAATCGCTAGAAATTTGGCTTGTTCCAGCAACGGGTGGTCAGTTCCTTCGGCCTGGTCCAGGACGCGCTCGTTGAATTGCAGCCAACTGATTTCGCGGTTGTTGTATTGGGTATCAACCGGTGCTTTCGCCATTTACAACACCTCGTCACCTGACTCCATCGTTAAATGGACGCCGAACAACTGCTCGAACATCTGGCCGCTGTGTCGCAATTCCAAATGTTCGGCGGTCAGATCGCTAAGGCCGTGGGCTTTCAATCGCACGCGATTTCCCTCACAGATCGAATCGACATGGGTGATCCGCTGGCTGCGCAAGGCGTCCAGCGCCACGGCCACGCGCAGAATAGAGGCCAATTTGGCTACGATAATCCGGCTGTCGCGGTCCAATTTGTCGTAACCTTCGTGGTTGGGCTGCGGTGTGGCGCGCCGATGGTACCGCGCGATCAGGCCTATGAGCTGCAGGTCTTTTTGGCCGATCCCGAAAAATTCTGTGTTCTGGATCAGATACATGGAATGTTTGTGGTAGCTGCGCCCGCCGACGTAGAGGCCGATTTCATGAAGTAATCCGGCCATGTGCAGCAGGGCCTGGTAGCGATGGTCGAGGCCGTGTAACGGCTTCAATTGATCGAACAGCGTGCAGGCCAAAAAGGCAACATGCTCGGCGTGCTTCTCGTCGTAATCATATTTTTTTCCGCAAGCCTGGGCAGACCGCACGACCTGCCGCTGGATCGATTCCGGCCAAATCCGCCCGTGGGCCATCTCCATCAACAGTCCATCGCGCAAGTTGACCTGCGCCACAAAAATTCGGTCTGAGTTGAAGCGCCGCGCCAACAACAGATGGGCCAATAACGCCGGGCCCAATGCGTGGGCATCCGCGATGCTCAAGCGATGGCGCACGGCCAGTTTGTCTGCCGGTTGAGCCAGAACTCGATCCACAAACTTGCTCAAATCGTTCATCGGAATTTCCGTCAAAGTCTGGGGAGTCACGGGCACCCCCAATTCCTTGGCGGCAAACCGAATATCGCTTCCCATCGCCACATAGGAAGCCGTTTCATCATGGACCAAATGCTGAATCTGCTGGATGTGTTGCAGGATATGGGCTTCCAGGAACTTGCGGTTTTGATCGGCACCTGCTGCCAACGATTCCAGCGACAAGAGCATTCGCAACGCCCCCATCCGGAACGTGCGCGAAAACAAAACGTCGGTATCGCGCAAAAACAGGACTTCCGTGGTTCCGCCGCCGACCTC
>DAOLCX010000715.1:0-2177 GCA_035327685.1 Pirellulaceae bacterium
GCGTCCGGGAAGAATTGTCGATTCCCTTGACCGTCGGGGGTGGAGTGCGGACCCTCGTCGATGCCGAGCGTTTGTTACAACACGGGGCGGACAAAGTCAGTGTCAATTCTGCAGCCGTACGTCGGCCTGAGTTGATCTCGGAGATGTCAGAACGATTTGGCGCTCAGTGTACGGTCGTGGCGATTGATGCCAAACGCGTCGATGACGGTTGGCGAGTCATGACGCGCGGCGGAGCGCAAATGGAACCGCGCGATGTTCTGGATTGGGTCGAACAAGTCGAGTGGCTGGGCGCGGGCGAGATTCTGCTGACCAGTCACGATCGGGATGGGACCGGCTTGGGTTATGACTTGGATTTGTTGCGCGCCGTGTCGGCCCGCTGCCGTTTGCCGCTGATTGCGTCGGGGGGAGCCCAAACTGCCGACGACCTGGCAGAAGCACTTCAGGCGGGAGCCCACGCGGTATTGGCGGCTACCATTTTTCATGACGAACAAATGACTGTGGCCGATGTTAAGGCGAGGTTGGCGGAACGAGGGATACAGGTGCGATTGTGATTGCAATCAAGGTTCGGCTTGAACTCGATAAGTCGCCGCACTCGAATTTTGATTCATGGGAAGATCAAGTGACGTCCGCAGGTCTGTTTGGTCGAGTTCTAATCGAAACCGGATCGAGCAACTCCTGGAGCGACCTGGTGAAACTGATTGCTGGAGTTTCCGGACGATTAGATTTGTTTGTTTCGGCGACAGAATTGAGCGTGCCGCAAGGGATTGAGCTTTTGAATGCCGGTGCTAATCGCATCATCGTGCCGTTTACGTTCCTGGCGGATTGGGGAGCGCATGTTCCCGCTGAACGACTTCTTATTTCCATTGACGATCCGGCGCAAGCGCAAGCTCCGGCTGAGATCGACCGAGGTCAATTTGGTTGGTGGCTGCGCGCTGGACGTATAGATGTGTCATGGCGCCAAACGGCTAAACGCCAGCTCGTTATCGCTGCACCAGACGCAGGCCAGGGTGACGAATGGAAATCGCCAAGTCAGCTTGTCGCGGTATTTGACGAACAGGCCTGGCATGAGAATCCACAGCAAGTTTCGTCTTGGTTGTTTTCGCGATTGACGACCGACCGAGCGGATGGGTTGGTTCCGACCGTGATCACGGACCCGCTGGGTATCGCGTTAGGACTGGCCTATTCGAATGCTGAGAGTTTTGCGGCGGCGGTCGCGCGCCGCGAGGGGGTGTATTGGTCTCGGTCGCGGGGCGGATTGTGGATTAAGGGCGAGACGAGTGGCTCGCGGCAGCGGTTATTGCGTATCGATTCCGATTGCGACCGCGATTGCCTGCGATTCACAGTCGATCAATTGGGGGAAGGCTTTTGCCACCAAGGAACCTACTCCTGTTTTGGAGCCGATCGCAATTTGTCCACGATTGTCCGTGGCATCCACAACAAGATCGTTTCCTTTGACCCGGATTCATTCAGCCGACGGTTGGCTGGAGATCCGGAGTTGTTGGCGGACAAGCTCATCGAGGAAGCAAATGAATTGTTGAAAACGTCCACTCGAGCGGATGCAGCCTGGGAAGCCGCGGATGTTCTTTATTTTACACTGATTGGTGCACTCCGTTCCGGTGCCGATCTGGCTGATGTGGCGGCCGAGTTGGGGCGGCGTATGAACCGGTTGGTGCGTCGGGACTGAAGGATAAATGTGTGACTCCGAGTGACTTAATGCCGATCATTCAGGCGGCGTTTTATGATCCACCGCGATTTCGTGCGCTTGACCCTGACACATTGGCCGGGGCCGGCGAGATCATCGCCGATATTCGGCGATCGGGATGGGAAGGTGTTCGCCGCTGGGCGACGAACCTTGGGGAACGGACAATTAACGATCCGCTGGTTTTGAATCGCGAGGAGTTGCGTCGCGCATGGGAGCGAATCAGCGACAGAGAACGAGAGGTACTGCAGGCTGTTTGCGGCAGAATACAGCGTTTTGCGACAGCGCAACGGCGTTCGATGAATGATGTCGAACTTGACGTGCCTGGTGGAAGGGCAGGGCATCGCTGGGTGCCGATTCAGCGCGTGGGTTGTTACATTCCTGGCGGAAGATATCCGCTGCCATCGACCGCATTGATGACGGTCGCGACGGCCCGCGCGGCTGGTTGCCCTGTTGTATTGGCCGCCAGCCCACATCC
>DAOLCX010000716.1:0-2158 GCA_035327685.1 Pirellulaceae bacterium
GGTCTCCAAGAATACAACATCCGCCCCAGCGGCGACGCCAGCCGCCGCCACCACAGGCACGTCCTGGCGCTGGCCCCCCGTCACGCCTTCTCTCGCGCTCGGCTCTTGGACGCTGTGGGTCGCGTCAAAAACCACCACGGCACCCATCCGCTTCATTTCCGGAATAGACCGCATGTCATTCACCAATCGGCCGTAACCAAAAAAGGTACCTCGCTCGGTCAAGAGGACCCGAGAACAGCCGTGGTCGGCCAGTTTTGTCGCCACATGTTGCATGTCCCAGGGGGCCATGAATTGGCCTTTTTTCACATTCACGGCCCTCCCGGTCTGGGCAGCGGCGATCAATAAATCGGTCTGACGCGCCAAAAACGCCGGGACCTGCAACAGCTCGCAAACCTCGGCCACAGGTTGAGCTTGCCACGACTCATGAATATCCGTGGTGACCGGGACTCCCAGTTCATCCCGTACGGCGCGCAACCACGCAACTCCTTGTTCCAGCCCCATTCCTCGATACGAATCGCCCCGCGTTCGGTTCGCTTTGTCAAAAGAAGCCTTGAAAATCCAAGGCAATTCCAGGTCGCGACAGATGGCGTGCACCTGGCGGGCAATCTGCAAAGTCAACTCCAGGCTTTCCATCACACAGGGCCCGGCAATCACCCCCAGTGGCTCCCCAACACCTAAACGGCAGTCGCCGATCGATAGCGGATTATCCAACTTCATGGCCGGTTGCTTTTATTCCTGTTCATTTGGGCTTAAAGTACATGAAATCAGGTCGGCAGTCGATGCCCGTTCGCGCCGAAGTGCCGTGACCGGTCACGACCCGATCAGCCGCTGGGCCTGAGACCCTGTGCCTGATTCGACGTTTGTCGCGACCCTGACACGGTGCGAAATCAGTGTTATCAAACGGGTCAAGGAAGCTTACCCGAATCGATTTTTTCAGTAGTTATCGTCGGAAAATACTTATGAACATGGCGACTCGCGGAGCCCTAATAATCTGGTTCACTTTACTAGTCTCGGATCGCTCTCACGGCCAAGACTTTCTGCTTGAACCCGGTGATCACATTGCTCTGGTGGGCAATACGATGGCCGAGCGGATGCAGCACGATGGCTGGCTGGAGACGTTTCTGCATTTGCGATACCCCGACCACCGGCTGACTTTTCGCGACCTCGGCTTCTCGGCCGATCCCCTAACCACGCGTCTGAGATCGTCGGGTTTCGGTTCGCCGGACGAGCACCTCCGACGTATTCGAGCCGATGTAGTAATCATGATGTTTGGCTTTAATGAGTCGTTCGCGGGAGAGGCCGGATTGAGCCAATTTGTGGACGACTTGAGAGCGGAAATCAAACGTTTGCTCAGTCAGTCGTACAATAACCGATCTCCCCCCCGCTTGGTCCTGGTCTCGCCAATTCCTGTCGAGCCTCAATCGGCTTGGAGAACAATCCCTTCGGAAGAAATCAACAGCCGCTTAGCACTTTACACCCAAGCCATGGCGGACGTGGCCGCAGAACATCAAATCCGGTTCGTCGATCTGTTCCATCCATTGGCGGAGACGTTCGGCGCAGAAAGTGGTGAAGCCAACGAAAGCCTTGAGCGCGCGGGCCTTCGCCAGCCTTTGACAATCAACGGTGTGCACTTGAATAGTCGCGGCAACCGCATCGTGGCTGAAACTTTGGTCAAGAGTTTAAGCGGCTCGTTGCCGAATCACGACGCACAGACGGTCGAGAAAGTGCGGCAGGCCGTTCTCGACAAGAATTTTTGCTGGTTTCATCGATACCGCACGACCGACGGCTATTCGATTTTTGGCGGTCGGGGGGACTTGGAGTTCGTCAATCGGCAAACCAATCGAGAAGTCATGATGCGCGAATTGGAGATACTGGAAGCGATGGCGACTAATCGCGATCCGGTCATTTGGGCTGCGCTGCGCGGAGAATCCGTCGCGGTGGACGACACGCAAACGCCTCCGTTTTTGGAAGTAATCTCAAACATTCCAGGGCCGAATCCGGACGGGAGTCACCAATTCCTGAGCGGTGAGGAAGCGATTTCCAAAATGCGCGTCCTCGATGGTTTTGAAGTTACATTGTTCGCATCTGAGGCCGAATTCCCCGAGCTGGCGAACCCGGTCCAAATGGCGTTCGACACCAAAGGCCGATTGTGGGTGGC
>DAOLCX010000717.1:0-2155 GCA_035327685.1 Pirellulaceae bacterium
CGTTGCCGATCTCTTCGTAGCGCCCGCCCAAATGCCGCGCCAGGAAGGCTTCCGTCACAGCAAAAAAGCTGATGTTGTTTTCCGGGCGGTCGAAACCGTGACCCTCTTCCGGATACAACATGTAGGTCACTGGAATCCCACGCTCTTGCATGGCCTGTACAATTTGATCCGATTCGGCCTGTTTGACGCGGGGGTCTTGCGCACCCTGACCAATCAATAAGGGCTTGCGAATCTGATCGACGCGGAAAAGAGGCGATCGGCTCCGCAAAAACTCGCGCCCCTCTTCCGTGCGATAATCCCCGACCCGCGTCTGCATCAACGACATGATCGGCATCCAATAGGGTGGCGGGTTATCGAGCAATGTCACCAAATTGCTCGGACCGACAATGTCCACTCCGCACGCGAAGACATCAGGCGTAAAAGTCAAACCGACTAACGTCGCATAGCCGCCATAGCTGCCGCCCATGATGGCCACCGACTCGCGCCGTGCGATCCCCTGCTCCACCGCCCATTCAACGGCATCGAGCAAGTCGTCATGCATCTTGCCTGACCATTCCAAGTTTGCCGCGTTAATAAACGACTTGCCAAACCCGGTGCTCCCCCGATAGTTGACCGCCAGCACCGCATAGCCTCGGTTGGCCAACAACTGGTGCAGCGGGTCAAAGCCCCATTCGTCGCGAGCCCACGGCCCACCGTGGACCAACAGCACCATCGGCAGCGGGCGATCGGGCCGCCCAGTCCGGTCTGGATCGTGCCAAGGCGGTAGAGACAAGTAACTTACCAGCCGCAATCCGTCCCGCGAAGGAATGATCACCGGGTGCATGTCCGCCAGGTTCAACGCTTCCAATTCGGGCCGATGGCTGAACAAGAACGTCGTGTTCCGGGCGTCCCGGTCATACAAATAGAACCGCACCGGTCCATCGGCGACCGAATAGACGACGGTCCACAACCGATCGTCCAACGTCCGGCTGGACACGTTGACTTCGCCGGGGTGCGCAGCCGCCAGAAAATCCAAATCGCCCTGTATCGAATTGTCCAGAACGTGCCAGGTCTCGCGTTCGTAGTTATATGCCACTGCCTGGATATGATGTTCCGTGGGATGACTGAGGACATTCGAGACATCGGCCACATCGGTCGTGAACAAGGTCTCTTCCCGCCCGCTGGGGATATGAATCGACCGGAGCGCCGCCGTATCGCGCTGGCGGCTGTCGATCAGATACATGACCTCGCCAGTCTTGTCCAATCCCAGTGGCGAAGTGGTCATGACATCAGCAGAGTCGATCTCCAACAGCGGTTCCCAATCCAAGTCATCGCCCGCGGCCTTCATCAACAAGGCGCCTCCGGTTGGCGTGAACGTCATGGCCACCCGCAGACGATAATGTTCGTCGGCCAACAAGCCGACAAACTGATTGTTTTCGTACACCAATTCTCGTGTTCCCGTCGGGATATGAATGCGATAGACATCGTGGAACCAGCGTTGGTCGCGGTCGTTAATTCCGACCAACAAATGTTCGGGAAAGTGGCGGCTGACGCCCATCACCTGGGCGCGAATTTGCTCCAGCGGAGTCAAATCCCGGATCTCATCGGACTTCAAATCGACAGCGTACAAATGGAAATCTTCGTCGCCATTGTTGTCCTGCAGATACACAAGATGCTGATTGGTGTAGGTCCAAAAGTACTGCGAGATCCCGGTGGTCCGATCATTCGTGACGGGGCGGGCCGCCGACAGATTATTGACCGGGGCGACATATACGTTCATCACACCATCGCGCGGCGCGCGGTAAGCTAACCACTGACCGTCGGGACTGAGCCGCGGTGTGGCGCGCTCTGGGTTGCCAAACAAGACACTGCGGGGGATAAGTTCCTGACCGACCGACGTTTGATTTCCGACACCGAGAGCCACGACCATCACCCCTAACAAAAAACCTAATGAACGATACCGACTCATGTGATCCCTTTGAAAATGCGCCCTTCCTGTCAAACAGTGCCTTCGCGCGTTCATGACTTTGCCCAGGCACGAACGGGTTAAGAAACGCAGCAACAACAAACTTCAGTGATCTCGCGCTTCAGCACTGGCTAAAACTCGGCTTGGACCCTTTTGGTAACCGTTCACGGTATTGATGGCCAAGCCTGGTTCTGGTGCGTTCCGCAAGTC
>DAOLCX010000718.1:0-2149 GCA_035327685.1 Pirellulaceae bacterium
AAGCCACAAAAACAACTGCTCCCAAAAAGTGTCAAACTCGGCCGCGAATCCGGATCGGCGCCACAGATATGTCAACTCGGTTGCCAGGCACGCGACGCGCCCTGCACCATGGTGGCCAATGACCAAGATCGGCTCGCCACCATCCGTTTCCAGTACTACCAGGGCCGCATCCTTGACTCCCAGTATCAAATTAGCTGCCGGCAATGGTGGTAACCGCCCCCACGTCACAGCAGGGTCCTCAGCAGGTGACAATTGCGTGAGGAAATGACGTCTCGAAGGGACGACGCGAAATGCCCGTTCGATATGGAGGTCTCGGCGGATATCGCCTGCAAACGGTTGCCCTTCGGTCCGCCCCATGCGAATGGGGAGGACTTCCGCCAACGGAGTGGCATGGTAAAACCCAGCGCCAAAACTGTGGTAACCTCCAAGCAATAACAGTCCTTTCCCTTTTGCGACGGCTTGTGCTAAGGCTTGAAACACAGGGTCATCCGTCTGCGATTGCCCCAACAGTCGCGCATCGAGGTCGCCAATAATGAATACATCGACGCTCGGGTCGTTCACCAACTCTTGGATTCGCGCGGTCGTCCCCACGGTGGGTGGATACTCTCGGTCAACCTTGAGAAACTCCAGTTCCATCCCTTCGGCGCTGCGACGCACCATCGGACGCAAAAACATCTGCCCAAAGTTGGTTTCGCCTTCCAAATAGACAATCCGCGAACCACCTTCATAGACGTTCAGAAACGAAGGGAGCTCATTGTTGCGCAAGGCGACTTCCGGCACATTTCCCCGGCAACGAACACGCATCCGGTACCGCCCGATTTCCGTGGGGATGTAGGTTAGGTTGATGATGAATTCCTCAAATGGCTGACGGGGAACCACCACTTTGCGATCAACCACGCGTTCGGCCTCATCCTTCGATGAAATCAACAGCTCAATGGCGACTTCTTGATTGACATAACCGCGCGCTTGCATCGTCGTTTGCACATTCAGCCGATTCTTGACACGAATGCGGTGTTGTTCCGCCAGATTGGTGATCGCCAGATCGGCCAATTCGCCAGTGTCGGCGGGAAGCCCGAAAGGAACCGAATACAACGGAATTCCCTGATCTGCCAGCAATTGCACCGCGTCGAACAACTCCACCGCGCTGTCCGTGGCGTTTTGTACGCCATCCGTCATCAAGATCACTCCGACCAGGCGTTGATCGCGAACATCGCGAACCGAAGAGATCAAGGCCTGACCCATATCCGTCTCACTTCCCTCCGGTTGTTCTGGCCAGACAGGAAGGTTCTGGTCGACCTCAGCAATGTGTGTCTGCCCGTCAAAAAAGTAATAGCGAATGTCCAGACGCTGGGCGCGAAGTCGCTCCCAAACTGCTCCCAGGTTGCGAATGGTGGATTGAGCCGAGGCCCAGCGACTGGATTGGTCAGCCCGGTGGGGTAATTGCATGGAACTCGATTGGTCAATCAATACATTGATCACGGCGGTCTGAGGTTTTTCGACGCGGGTCACACAGCCCGGGCGAATCATACAAACGCCTAATACGACAATCAAACACATCCGCAAGAACACGAGGACTCCGCGTCGCGATGGTGTGACCTGCGCATAGGACGGGCTGACCCACAGCAACGCCACCAAAACGGCCAATAAACCGATAACGATGCCCCAGTGGGCAACTGGATGAAAACTAATGTCGGGCATGGTACTCAGTGGTTGGATCGCTTTCACACATGGGCGACAGGCACGCCCCCCATGCATAGGGTTCGCCGGTGCCAACACAACGTGCGGACCTCGCGTGCAGGTCGCACCGCAAGACCATAAACCACATTCCTGAATGGATTCGCAAACAATCAATCATGCCCAATCCCTGCACACTACTGGTGATGCCAGTCTCAGTACTCGCGTGACGCCCTACATTCCGTCAGAGTCGCAACAACATGTGACGTGGCTTTGCATTATATCGCTGAATCTAGAATCGGCAAAACAGCTAAGAATTTTCGTGTTGAAGCGGGGCCAGGTTTTGTACAAGAGCCCCACACTGTACTCCCCTGTGCGATTCCATTAGGTTCCTTTATCCTTGTAAGGTCAAACCACCGTTCTGTTTTCGGCAGGTGGTGGCGGACCTTGATCGCGACGCCATCGACCCGTTGTT
>DAOLCX010000719.1:0-2148 GCA_035327685.1 Pirellulaceae bacterium
ACAAGCGAATCGGATAGTCGGGTGTGATGTCGATCTTGGCGGCACCTGCCCGCCAGGCGAAGTTCGCCGCGCGGTCTTGAGCGTTCAAATTCGCGGGGATGAATTGTAGGGCGACGATGGCGGCAAAGCAGAGCCTTTGGCAAATTGAATTGAGCCAGTCCAGATGACTTGCGAAGCTCGGCTCTTTGCAGCAATCGAGATCCACGTGGCTGGCGTGGCCTGGTCGAATTGATCGAACGTGACTTGACATGTTCGGCTCCCTAGTGCTTGGCCTCGATACTTCAACGGCTATGCCATTTGACGAATTCGCCAACGGGCCGACAAGTAAGGGGGGCGCCTTTGTCAGGTAGATTCGAATTAAATCAGCCGAAAAGCGTTAGCGTCCGGTTCTGGCATCGAAAACCGGTGCTAACCCACTGCGGCTAATTCGACAATTTGGCTGTGACAAAGCACTACGTTCGATCAGCGGGGAGCCAAGTCCCGGCCGTATCCATGGTGATCGCGGGCAAAGTCGTGCCGGAGGAAGAGCTTGGAGAATGCACGGCACGCCAGTCGCCTTCAATAATCGAATTGGGTGCATGCGGTTTTCCGTAATAAAATCCTTGACCGGATGGACATCCGATTAGCAATAACGCCTGTTGTTGTTCGGCGTTTTCGATCCCTTCGGCGATGCATTCCAAGCCCAAAGTCATGGCCAGATTGACAATGGCCTGGGTCAATACAATCAACTGTTCAGATTGCTGGAAATTTGAGAGGAAGGAACGGTCGATTTTGAGAATATCGAACGGGAATTGATGCAAACAGGAGAGCGAAGAATAACCTGCTCCGAAGTCGTCAATCGCCAGGCGGATGCCCAGACTTCGCAATTCATTCAAAGTGGCTTGGGCCTGGGCGTGGTCCCGCATCACCGTCGATTCCGTGACTTCGATCACCAGTCGGCGTGGCTCCATTCCGGTCAAATGCAAAATGTGTCGCACCTGGTCCACAAATTCGTGGTCGGCGATTTGGATCCGCGAGACATTGATGGCGATATAGGGTGGAGTTCGTTCAGGCCGTGTCCGTTGCCAGGTCGTCCACTGGCGACAGGCTTCCTCCAGAATCCAGCGTCCCAAATCGGAAATGGCGCGGCTTTCTTCAGCAATGGGAATGAACTCGCTCGGCGAAATCAGTCCGCGCGTGGGGTGTTCCCAGCGGACCAGCGCTTCAACTCCTTGGAGCGATCCGTCTTGCACACTCACAATCGGCTGGTAAAGCAAATAAAATTGTTTCTCGTGTAAAGCCGTGCGGAGTTCGGTTTCGATTTGCAGTCTCCGCTGGACAGCTTTTTGCATGGACACGTCGAACATGACCCAGCAGGCTTTTCCGCGCGATTTGGCTTCGTACATAGCCGTATCGGCGTCGCGGAGCATTTCATCGGCGGAGCTGTAGGGTCCGCTGCTGTCAACCACCCCAATACTGGCAGAGGTCAGCACCGTACGCCCTGCCAGGTGATAGGGTTCAGCCAGCACGCGCTGGATGCGCTCGGCGACCAAAGCCACGTCTTCCGTTCGTTGGTACTCATCGATTAACACCACGAACTCGTCGCCTCCCCAGCGGGCGGCGCCGCGCATATCGCTGGGTCGCAGCACGTAGTCCGAGGAGCGCAGCGTTTCTCCCAATCGCTTGGCAACTTCCTGCAACAACAGGTCGCCGACATGGTGCCCCAAACTATCGTTGATGACTTTGAAGCGGTCCAAGTCGAGGAACATCAGCGCGAACTGATAATCGGGCCGGCGTTTTCTAATATCCAGTGCCCGCTGTAAACAACTCTGCACGGACAGCCGGTTCCCTAGCCCCGTGAGCCGGTCGGTACGAGCGGCCTGAGACAATTGTTCTTCGCGTTCGACTTCCGCCGAAACATCGCGCTGCACGGCGACGTAGCCGTCGATGGAGCCGTCGTCGTTGGTGAGCGGTGTGATCGAGACGTCGGCCCAATACTCTTCTGTCTTGTCAGTGGGAATCAGGTCGGTTGGCGTGTTCGCGGGCTGCTTCCGACGTCGATTGCGCATGCGACCGGCCCAAGGACGGCCGCTGGAAATCGTTTCCCACATCTGTTGTAAAGCGCCGGCGCTACTGGGATCACTTTCCAACACGTCCAAGGTCTTGCCA
>DAOLCX010000720.1:0-2144 GCA_035327685.1 Pirellulaceae bacterium
CTCCCTGGTTGTCCGCGCCAATGCCGGATATCTTGCCCCCATTCCACGCTGCCTTGATCGGCACTGCCTCGAAGCGCCCGGCCTTGAAGCGCGTCACGTTTCCGGTTTCATGCCCGATCCAGAGCGTGCCATCCGCACTTTCATACAGGCTGGTGATCCGACCGTTTTTAAGCGCGGGTGTGTTGTGGTCATCAAAGACGACGAAGCGCACACCATCGAACCGCACAAGCCCGGTGTAAGTGCCCAGCCAAAGATAGCCATCGCGCGTCTGGACTGCGGCGGTGACGGCATTTTGCGGCAGACCATCCTCGGCATACCACGACCTGATGACGAAGTTCGACGCGGCCACGAGCGGAGAATATGTGATCCATAGGCAACTCCAGACCAGCCCCAGTCTCATAAACAGCCCGCTGCTGACGCAGTGCCGGATGAGGTTGGGAAAGGGTGCGAACACGGGCCGATTATTGCCCGCTTGAGGACGGCGATGCAAGGCTTGCCGATTCGTTTGACCATTCACCGGATAACCTCGTCAGGTTTCCGCCGCCCGGCCCGGCCCAAGATATTTCACGGTCACCGCATTCTCGGCAACTGCGCCTATAACAGCTCAAGCGCCCTGAACTCAGGAAACTGACGGTTTAGCTTCCATCAGGTTCTCAGCACTGCTGATACACGCGCCTCGTTATTTTTGACGATACACCGCCAAATTGTGGCGTGTTACAACTTCCCTGTCCATTAACCCTAAATCTGCGGAATACTTTATGAAAAAATTCATTGTAGTAGCGATAGCTGTTGGAGCTTTCGTGCTTCAGAGCGCCACGACCCAAGCGTATCCCACCACACTATATACCACGGCCGATGACTTCACCGGCAACAACAATGGTGCTGGTTGGAGTGGGAATACCATTACTCCCTCCACGGCGTGGGATTTCGATGGCAGCACCATCAACGGCACTGCCAACGCCAGCGCAGGTGGGGCAGGTACTGCCGGTTCTCTCGCCATCACTCCCCTTGGTAACTGGTCCACCACTGGCGGAACATGGACTGGTCTCGGCGAGTTGTACGTCGGCAATTTCTTATCGGCGAGACTTACCTTGGACCCAGGATACAACCCCGGACCGCCCGAGGCGATCTTCCCGGCGGCCAGTGGCACAATTACGATGGTTTGGACGTTGCCGGATAATGGCGGTGGTGGTCTTGGCACCTATTATGAGCCGATGCTTGGTTTCAATGCGGCATGGGGATGGACCATGGGTGGTCCCAGCAGTACGGTATCTTTGGGGGTTGTTGGCGGGTTGGAAACCTTTAGAAGCACTTGGAACTACACCATTCCTCAAACCACGAATGCATGGGGAGTAAACCTGCAATTTGGTGCAAACACTGATTACAACCCTGTGGATATCTTCTACATTGATGAAATCGTTGTTACCACGGCCACTGCGGTTCCGGAACCCGCCGCCGCGGCTTTGCTGGGTTTGGGCGCATTGACAGCGCTGATGGTCGCTCGTTCCAAGCGGTCCGAGGTCTGACGCCAAGGATTCAGAGACTGGATTGCTCCAGCGATTGGGGTTCTTGTTGTTCCTGCGGCTGTTTGTGGTCTTGCCATGAACAGCCGCAGTCGTTTTTGCAGCGCATCGCACAGAGGCGATGTCGTGTGTCGAATCTCCATTAATCCTTGGGAACATCGAGCATTCAACATCGGACGTCCAACCCCGAAGGCTTTCGGGGTTCGATGTTGGGTGTTGAGTGTTGGATGTTTTCAATTGGTTCGGGTTCAATGGGTGAGATTTCATTTTGGGGAATTCTCACTCCGCGATTCTCTCCCGATCTCCGCGTTTCTGCGTTAATCCTGCCCGCTTTTCACGGCATGAACCGGGCGAGGAAAATCCAGGAGACTGGCCGGATTCTCGTCACGTTCCAGGTCGAAACGACAGCAATTAGGAACGTTCTAGTTAGTTTTGACGATTTCTCGGACGAATGGCGAATGATAGGTTAAACGCATAGCTCGACCCTCAATCCAACAGCCATGTGCCAAAAACCAACACGCGCGTCACGTATGAATAAACAGATTACTCGCTACATAGTCCTCATCTTGTCCTTGGGCCTTTTCGCCGCCAACGGGGCACAGACCATCCGGGAACTCTGGG
>DAOLCX010000721.1:0-2144 GCA_035327685.1 Pirellulaceae bacterium
GTGGCGGGACACGTCCTGGTTCATCCGACGATCTCGCCGATCAACAATTCGCTTCGCTGCCGCATTCTGGTGCCAAGGTCACAGGTAATGTCGCGGCCTGGTTGGGCACCAGGCAAAGAAACTTCAGTGACTCTTCGCCGAGATTTCTGAATTGGTGGATTTCGTTGGGAGCCACATAGACAATATCTCCGGCGGCAATGGGATGGGCCAGATCGCCTTCAAAAACTTCGCCGCGTCCGGCAAGTACGAACACCTCGTGTTCGTAGGGGTGGCTATGGCGCGGTGTGAATCCGCCTGGCTCGACCTCGAACTGGCGCATCGCGAAATTCGGTGCCGCATCGCGCGGCCCAATTAAGTATCGCACATGGCATCGGTGAGAACCGGACATGTCCACTGGTTGCTGCTCGACCGTTTCGTAATGACTGACTTTCATCCCAAACCTCTAGCGATTGTTGGCCCGCACAATCCTGTGGCGCCGATTCCATAAACCTGCCGCCAGATCGACCGGCGCCGTCAGACCGAAAATGCAACCAGTCGGCTGCATTCATTCGTCTCCACAAGATTGTAGTTTCCGCAGCCAAAATCCTCAATTGTCCGAGAGGGGTTCGGCTTCGCCAAATCAAGGCTTCTGTGACTTATGATCGGGGGTCGTTTGCCAATCCGAATCGATGCTCTATACTGACTGCGTCAGAGTTTTACCAGGAGTTTTTTTGAAATGGCCGAGTCCGCGAAAAGTCAGCCTTACCAAGTCGTTTCGCGCCGGTATCGCCCCCAGGCGTTCGACGAGTTGATTGGCCAGCCGCACATGACGCAGGCACTGACCAAAGCTATCGAACAAAACCGCGTCGGGCACGCGTACCTCTTTACCGGAGCCCGAGGGACTGGCAAGACGTCCACTGCCAGGATTTTTGCCAAGTGCTTGAATTGTTTTTCAGGTCCAACAATCTCCCCCTGTCAAACCTGTGATAGTTGTCAGGGAATCGCTGTAGGAGAGGATTTAGACGTGATTGAAATCGATGGCGCCAGTAACCGCGGCATCGATGAGATTCGGCAGTTGCGAAGCAATGTGGGAATTCGCCCCAGCCGCAGCCGTTACAAGATTTACGTCATTGACGAAGTCCATATGTTAACCGCACAGGCGTTCAATGCGCTCCTTAAAACTCTGGAGGAACCGCCCGGTCATGTCAAATTTATTTTTTGCACGACGGATCCGCAAAAAGTACCGATCACCGTGCTGTCCCGCTGCCAACGGTATGACTTCATGCCGGTGGAAACGTCGCAGATTGCTGAATCGTTGGCACGCATCGTGGCTCAGGAACATGTGCAAGCCGAGCCTGAGGCACTTGAATTGTTGGCGCGGAGGGCGGCCGGTTCACTACGCGATAGCCAGTCATTGTTGGAACAATTGTTGTCCTTTTGCACCGAGAAGATTTCCCTAACGGACGTCCTGTCGCTGTTGGGAATCGCCGATTCGCAACGCATCCTGACGCTGGCTCATCGACTACTGGATCGGGACGTGGCCGGTGTCTTGCAGGAGATCGACCGCGCGGTTCAAGAAGGAGTCGAAATCGGCCAACTGACTCAACAGATGATCGGGCTGTTTCGCGATGCCATCGCGCTCAAAGTGGGTTGCGATCAGTCGCTGTTGTTGCAGGTGGTCGGGGAAGGCGTAGCCGGTTTGCGACAACTGGTGGACCGGGCATCGCTCGAACAGTGGATGGCTGGTTTGCAAATTATGGACGTGGCGCTGACTAAGATGCAGTATAGCTTGCACAGCAGAATACTGATGGAAGCGGCTTGTGTGCGTATCTGCCAACTCGAACAACTGAAATCGCTTGGTGAGTTGCTAGGGAAGGTAGCGACGAACCATGAAGGAGCCCTCCCCGGCGAATCGCTGAAACCTATCGGCGCGACACAGCTTGCTGGAAAAATCGAACGGCCGATTTCGGAAGGCGTGGCCGAAAGCCAGAGGCCACCGATGGCGGCTTCTAGTTCGCAGATTCCTGACCCAACCATGGACACAGTTGCAAAAAAAAAAGAACCGTTAGCGGATGACCTGCCGGCACCTGCTGTAGGTGAAGTGGCTGTGGCTGAAGTGGCTATGGCTGAAGTGGCTGTGGCTGATACGGATCCTATTTCGCTGT
>DAOLCX010000722.1:0-2141 GCA_035327685.1 Pirellulaceae bacterium
CTCGACTGGAAGATTTGATCAATCCGTTTCGCCCGCGGCGTTTTCAGGTGGCATCCTGGCCCAGTTCGCTGTTGACTATCTTCGCCTGGATCAATGCCCAGCTGGTCTTCATCAATTTGATTCCTTGTTATCCGTTTGATGGGGGCAAGATTCTTCGCGTGTTATTTGCTTCCGTCAATCGCGAGCTGAGTCGTGTCAAGATCGAATCGACGTTAATGGCGATTGGCCAGTTGACGGGTGTCATCGTAATGTGCATGGCGTTGTTTTTTCAACAGACGCGCGACGGAATTGTGGATCCACCCTGGGCCTACTTTGTTGGGATGGGGATAATTTTGATTTTCGCGGCGCGGCATGAGTACCGCCGCCAGTTGAAGTTGATCCAGGTCGAAGAGGGTTGGGACGATGACTTGTCCAACGAGCCCTGGGACGAGCATCTGGCGTTCGATGATGCGGATTTCAGCTTCGCGGTGGATGAGGGCTATTCGCAATGGCTGGTCGAAAAGCAATGGCAACGCGAGGTCCAGCAACAACAGCAGTTGCTGGATGACGAATTGGAAGACGAACACCGATTCGATCAAATTTTGCGCAAGGTGCACGCGGACGGAATTGAGAGTTTGGATGAAGACGAACGCCGCGTGCTGGAGCGAGTCAGTGCGCGCGTGCGCCGTCGCCGAGAGATCGATTCAGCCTGATGAGATCGTGCCCGCACCCTGAACAGCCCTTCGGTTACTCATGAGTACATTTGCCCATTCCCACCAGGCTGCCGCCGTGACGTTTGCCGACGTCAAGCGGGCGGCGCGTCGCATTGCGACTCAAGTGCATCGGACCACGGTGGCCACGTGTGAAACCTTGAATCGGTTGTCTGGCCATCAATTGTTCTTCAAATGCGAGAACTTGCAGCGGACGGGAGCATTCAAGTTCCGCGGTGCGGTCAATGCTCTGTCGCAATTGGCACCGGAACAACTGGCGCGCGGCGTCGTCACGCACAGTTCGGGAAATCACGCCCAGGCGCTGGCGCTGGCTGCCCGGCTGTTTGGCGCCACGGCCCGGATCGTGATGCCGACGACCGCTTCTCCGGTGAAACGTGAAGCGGTTGTCGAATATGGTGGGGTCGTGATCGAATGCGAACCCAACCTGGCAGCCCGTGAGGAAACGGCGGCGTCTGTACAACGTGAGACCGGTGCGGAACTGATCCCTCCCTACGACGACCCGCGGATTATTGCCGGTCAAGGAACGGCCACATGGGAGTTGTTGCAACAGGTTCCGCAGTTGGATATCGTGATCGCCCCCGTTGGTGGCGGAGGACTGTTGAGTGGAACGGCGATTGCCGCGAGGGGCATTTCGCCGCGAACACGAGTGTTCGGTGCCGAGCCTCTCGGTGCCGATGATGCCGCGCGTTCGTTCAAGTCTGGTCAGTGGATTCCGCAAACGAATCCACAAACGGTCGCCGATGGCCTCCTGACGAGCTTGGGAAACCTGACCTGGCCGATCATCAAGTCCCAGGTCCATGATATTCTGACGGTCAGCGACAGCGACACGATCGCGGCCATGAAGTTGTTTTGGGAGCGCACGAAAATCTTGATTGAACCCAGTTCGGCGGTGGCCGTGGCCGCAGCACTATCCGAACCCATTTGTTCGATTCCGGGGCCTTTGAACATCGGGATCATACTCAGCGGCGGCAATGTCGATCTCCGGCGTTTGCCGTGGTGAGCGACTGGTCGAGGAAACTGGATTTTGGTTTCCAACTGCTAGCGATCAACCGGATTGCCGGCTTCCCGGACTTGATCCTTGAAGCGAGGTAGCCTAAACACCCCGGATTTCGTATTGTAGCTGTTTACTTAAACGGCCACGCATGCGGCCCTGTCAAAAAAGGGTGTGGATAACACGCTCCTGTGTTCAAGGATGAACAATCAGGTGGCTCAGTCTGTACAGTTTCGATCCAACGCGGTGCCGACCCTCTGTGGTTGGCGCGAAGGGCTTCGTCATTTCCGCAGCTTCATCGTCACGGCGGCGATTGTCGGAAGCGTGGGCTACTTGTTGTTTCAGTTCGCGCGAGATAAGATTCTCGGCAATCTGCACATGCTGATTGAAGGGCAAATCAACCAGGCGCTCGACGAAACTGGGGGGCGGGTATCCATAGG
>DAOLCX010000723.1:0-2139 GCA_035327685.1 Pirellulaceae bacterium
CGGGCGGTGGCATGGGCGGCATGGGTGGTATGGGCGGCATGGGCGGCATGGGTGGTATGGGGATGATGTAGTTCCCGCTGTCGAACATCAAGTAATTGTCAAAAATCAAATAGGAGAAGAATGTCATGACCAAAATCAAAATTCGTCCTCTGGATGACCGTGTGGTCGTTGAGCCCTGTGAAGCCGAGGAAATGACTGCGGGTGGGATCGTCTTGCCGGATAATGCCAAGGAAAAACCTCAGCGCGGGACGGTATTAGCGGTCGGTCCTGGAAAGCTGCTCGATAATGGCCAGCGAGGAACGTTGTCAGTTTCCGTTGGCGACGAGGTGATTTTCGGCAAGTATGGCGGAACGGAAATTGAAGTCGATGGGGATGAATTTAAGATTCTTCGGGAGTCCGACATCCTCGCCAAAGTCGTATAGTCGCGCGAGATGTCGCCGACTCAAACAGGCAAAAGGCATTCATTTACACATACGCAAAGGGACTAATTGTGGCGAAACAACTGATATTTGAGGACCATGCGCGGAAGCGGATGATGGTCGGTATTGATAAATTGGCCGATGCGGTGGCCATCACGATGGGCCCGACGGGTCGCAACGTGATCATCTCCAAATCGTTCGGCGGTCCCACAGTCACCAAAGACGGCGTGACCGTGGCCAAGGAAATCGAATTGGAAGATCGCTTCGAAAACATGGGTGCCAAACTGGTGGTCGAAGTCGCTCAGAAGACCTCCGATTTAGCCGGCGATGGCACGACGACAGCCACGGTTTTGGCGCGAGCCATTTTCCGCGAAGGCCTTCGCAGCATCGTCGTCGGCAACAATTCCATGGCCGTTCGGCGGGGCATCGAAAAAGGGGCTCAGGCCGCTGAAGCTCACCTGATTTCCATGTCCAAGAAAGTCTCCAAAAAGGAAGAAGTGGCCAGCGTTGGTGCCATTAGCGCCAATAATGATCAAGTCATCGGCGATCTATTGGCGGAGGCTTTGGATCGTGTGGGCCAGGATGGAGTGATCACCGTCGAAGAAGGGAAGTCACGAGAAACGACCGTTGATTATGTGGATGGCATGCAGTTCGACAAAGGGTTCATTTCGCCCTACTTCATCACCAATCCGACGTCGATGAGTTGTGAATTCTCGGATGCTTATGTACTGCTGTACGAAAAGAAGATCAGCAACATTCGCGACCTCGTCCCACTGTTGGAAAAGGTCAGTCAAACCGGCAAGGCATTGTTGATCGTCGCCGAAGACGTGGATGCCGAGGCACTGACGTTATTGGTGGTCAACAAACTCCGCGGCTTGTTAAATGTGTGTGCTGTTAAAGCGCCCGGCTTTGGCGATCGCCGGAAAGCCATGTTGGGTGATATGGCAGTGTTGACGGGCGGCACCCTGATCAGTGAAGACTTGGGTATCCAATTGGAAAATGTGACTTTGAACCAGTTGGGACGCGCCAAAAAGGTGACGGTGGACAAGAACAACACGACCTTGGTGGAAGGGGCGGGGAGTCGCAAGGAAGTCGAGGCTCAAGTTGAAAAGATCCGCAAACAGATCAGCCAAACCGATAGTGATTACGACAAGGAAAAACTGCAAGAGCGCCTGGCAAAACTGTCTGGCGGTGTCGCCGTGATTAAGGTCGGAGCGGAAACTGAAACGGAAATGAAACAGAAGAAAGCCCGTGTCGAGGATGCATTGCATGCGACACGCGCTGCTGTCGAAGAAGGGATCCTGCCCGGTGGCGGTGTGGCCTTACTTCGCTGCCGCGAGGCGGTGGAAAAAGCGCGGTCGTCCGCAAAGGGCGATGAAAAGCTCGGCGTTACCATCGTCCTCAATGCGTTGTCCGCTCCCATCCGACAAATTGCGGATAATGGCGGTATCGATGGTTCCGTGGTTGTCGACATCATCGCTGAAAAGCCCACCAATATTGGCTTTGACGCCAACACCGGGGAGTATGTCGATATGTACAAGGCTGGCATCATTGATCCGGTGAAAGTAGTTCGTACGGCACTCATCAACGCCGCCAGCATTGCCGGTTTGCTCTTGACCACCGACGCGATGGTTTCGACACTGGACGATGATAATAAGAAACGATTGCCTGAGGGCGTCATCGCTTAGTTGACGCTGGCGACGATGCGGTGGGCGCGAAC
>DAOLCX010000724.1:0-2134 GCA_035327685.1 Pirellulaceae bacterium
CATTAGGCGGGACCCGCGCCGGCGTGATCGAAACGACGATCGCTGCCGAAACGGAAACGGATTTGTTCGGTGAACAAGCTGTACTTTGCGGAGGCCTGACGCAACTGGTGTTGGCGGGTTACGAAACATTGGTCGAGGCCGGATACCAACCTGAGTTGGCGTATTTCGAGTGTCTGCACGAATTGAAAATCATTGTCGATTTGATGCATCGGGTGGGGGTCGCCGCCATGCGAGATGTGATTTCAACCACCGCGGAATATGGAGACTACACACGCGGACCGCAAGTCATTAACCAACAGGTGCGCGCAAACATGCAGCAAGTCCTGGCCCAGATTCGCTCTGGCGAGTTTGCCCAGGAATTTTTGGCCGACAGCCGCGCCGGATCGCCCAGACGGACCGCCGAACGAGCCCGCGCAGCGCAGCATTCCATGGAACAAGTTGGCCGACGCTTGCGAAATCTGATGCCCTGGTTGCAACCATCACCTGATCAGGCCGCGCCTGAATGACGAACCATGGTGGCAGTGAGCAATTCATGATGGCGGGGAATCAAGTCAAGTTGCCACCTGGACCGCGTGGCAAGTGGTGGCCCACCTGGCAGCTCATTCGAGACCCGCGCCGGGCTTTGTCGCATTGGACTCAACGCTATGGCGATCCGTTCCTGCTTCGAGCATTGAATGGCCCCGTGGTGGTGACTGGGCGCAGCGAGTTAATCAAACAGATTTTCGGAGCCAATCCTGATCATTTGGGTGTGTTTGCCACTCAAACCACGGCTTCGATTCTGGGAGCCGGTTCACTGCTGGTGATGCAAGGCGAACCGCATCGCCGCGAACGACGACTCCTGACGCCTTTGTTTACCGGCGAACGGATGAAGGCCTACGGCGATACCATGCGCGAGGTGGCGTTGCGGCGCACACATCAGCATCAAGGCGGAAACCCCTTCCTGATGATGGATACCACGACTGAAATCTCATTGGAAATCATTGTGAGGGCGGTGTTCGGCGGCCAGCAGCCGGAGGTCGTCGATCAGATGTTTCGCGCTGCAAAACGACTGGTGGACCGCAGCTCGCCATTGATTTTTTTCTCCAACAAAATGCAATTTCGATGCGGTGGCTGGAGCCCCTGGGATCGTTATCTGGCGGCGCGAGACCAACTGTTTAAGGCATTGGATCATGAATTGAATCGAGCCGAGTCAATCGATAGCGAGCGTTCGGATATTTTGTATTTGTTGAAGCAGGCCACCTATGAAGACGGCTCGCAAATCGCCGACAGCCATTTGCGCGAATCATTGGCAACACTTTTGTTTGCCGGGCACGAGACGTCCGCTTTGGCCATGGCCTGGGCGATGTACCACTTGCATCGCCATCCAGATGTCCTGGCCAAATTGAAGGACAGTTTGGCAGCCGCAGACGACTCTCCGGAAGCTTATGCAGCGAACCACTGGCTGAAAGCTGTTGTGCAAGAGTCGTTGCGGCTCAATCCAATCGTGACGGAAGTCCTGCGCGTTGCGCTGGAGCCTTTGGCGTTGGGAGACTACGTGATCCCCGCCGGGTTGGCCGTTGCTCCAGCTATCGTGTTGGCCCATTACAATCCGGAAACTTACCCAGACCCGGAGGCATTTCGACCGGAACGATTCTTGGAACGGAGTTTCTCGCCTTTTGAATTCCTTCCATTTGGCGGAGGGCATCGGCGATGTATCGGTGCGGCATTTGCGACCTATGAAATGCAAATCGTGCTGGGGACGCTGATCCGCAATTTTGAGTTTGAGTTGCTTGAGACAAGACCTGTCGGCGTTCGTCGGCGCAGTGTGACCATGGGGCCCTCTACCGGGATTGCCATGCGCGTATCAAGAGCGCTGTGACCTGCCATGACGCTCGAACCGCGAAAGACAGCACACGGACTTGCGGGATAACACAAGAACGACGATCAATCAGGCCAGTCAACCAATTGAGTGACTTTGTCAGGGGGTAAACAGAGGCGGTCGTTGCAAGCTTGAAACGCGACCTCCAATTGCATCGCTCCAGCAGCAGGCAATTGAACCTCCCTCATGATCGGTCGCGTCCATACGACTTGGTTTTTGTAAATGCGGCCACCCTTGGAATCGGCAGGCAAGATCCCCGGCGGTTTGTCCCAGTCT
>DAOLCX010000725.1:0-2125 GCA_035327685.1 Pirellulaceae bacterium
CCACGCGCACATAGTCGGCCAGTGCTTGGCGAGCCATTTCGGGCATCGAGTCAACACCTTGATCCCCCAATCCGATTACTCGTGCCCCTTGCCGGGCCAATCCACGAGTAAAAAAAGGCTGTTCGACCGGGAATCCCGGGGAAATCATCAAAACGTTCATCGAATGTCGCGCTGATTGCATAAAGTGAAATCGTTCACATGGACCGGGGTCTGGTCCATTTTTCGCCAATCAGCGCTACTAGGGGAACACACGTTGGCCGAAATCATGGACCTAACCCCCTTGGCCCCACAGGAAATCGCCAACCAAGGTGTGAACGGTGACAAAGTGTAACCTTTCATGGCGCTGCAGAGAAACTGTTCTCCATTGTTCGAAACCCTGGCAGGGTTCATTATTGCCCAAAGACGAACATTGGATGACAACTATTCTCCAACTTGGATCTTCGCAAAAGTCCGAGAGCGGCTACTCCTGCAAAAATCGATCGGGCCGTAAGCGTTAACGCTCTGGGACGAAACCGGACCGCTACAAGGCTCCTTAACCCAAGTGTAGATTAATCAAGACGTAAGGATAAATCTAGCCCGCATTTTTCACACGGCTGATTGACTGATTGAAGTTGGGTTTGGGATCGTGGGAATTCGGATTTGTTGCTCTTCACCGTGGCATGGTTGATCAGAAGCTGGCTTTGAGCCCTTGGTGGAGGTGGCTTGGCGGTTGCGATCAGTCGAAGCAGCGAGCGAGCGATCTGCGTCACCGTTCCGCCGGAACTGCAAACGATGCGTCGCGAATCGCTTGCCCCGTTGCTCGTACCGGCCAGCGAGGTGGTAATGCAGCTTGCCCAATTTTATAATGCGATGTCGCCAAAGGCTCAGTACGTACCATTTCCTCCTGGTGCGGATTGGCCTTTGCGCAATCCGGGCGATTTGCAACTTCGGCGTGCGTATCGATCTCCTCACCGCTATGCCGTCCAATGGGTTCCAGTCGTGTTTTTCACCTGAGTTGGCGCGTTGGCCATTCGACTGCCGAACTTTCCAGGACAACAGTGCTGCATTTGCGTGAGATAGACGCGAGGATATCCTGTCAAATCCGGTGATTTCAGGACTCGTCGCTTGGGCCATTACAAACATTCAAACGTACCATCCCGATTAATGAACGAAGCTCAGACGCGCATCAAGATCAGCCGACTGCTCGAAGCTGCTGGATGGCGGTTTTTCCCGGGGGACCGAGGGCCTGCCAATGTCTGCCTCGAATACGGCACGCCAATAAGATCCCAGACGATTGACGAGTTCGGCGACAACATCAAAAAGGTCTCCACGGGAGAAATTGACTTCTTGCTGCTCAATGACAAAGGTTTTCCTTTTATAGTTCTGGAAGCCAAATCCGAAAAAACGGCTCCGCATTCCGGCAAGGAACAAGCCTGAGAGTGCGCCCGCGCCCAGAATTGCCATTTCGTCATCGTTAGTCGGATTCAATAGGCCCAGCAAATGACGAGCAACGTCGCCAACAACAACTTGTTTGGCCAGGCCAACTTCATCGATACATATCGCACCAGCAGGGCCCGCGTCTGTGTCACCGTGGGCATGACGACTACCGGTTACGACTGCGAGGACATACTGAACCTCGCATCCATGCGCCCATCTTTTCGCCACCGAGTTCATCTCGGTGGAATCAGGATTGCTCACTAAAAGACCGCGCCTAAACCAAAATGACCCTTCCTAATCGCCACCGAGTTCATCTCGGTGGAATCAGGATTGCTCACTAAGACCTCGCCTCAGAAAGAAAGAAGGTGCACCCACACTTGGGGGTGCGAAACGTCGGTAGCTGGGGATTAGGCTGCGCAGTAAAGTCTCTCGCTTGCACAAAACGTCACCACAGCCTTTCCCCGGCCACTGTTCCAAAGACCTAGCCCAAATGGCGGCACATTGACCAACGTCAACCACGGGATCGATCCGCGCAAGCTCAGGAAGTACACCAAAGAATTGGAAAAGGCCGAGCAGTTGTTGAAAGCACGGAGAGACCTGTAAGTTGGCAGATCGTCCGAAACGGCGGGTGGGGCCGGGATTGGGGGGGATTTTTGAACTTCCCCCAGAACCCGGTTACGCCTCCCCCCATTACACACCTCAAAACAAA
>DAOLCX010000726.1:0-2121 GCA_035327685.1 Pirellulaceae bacterium
CGGGCATCGCTCGAACAGCAACTCGCCGGCCTCTTGGAACGCCGTTCCGAATTGCTTCCCACACTTGAAACACTGGCGGCCATGGCCCGTAGCGGACGCCTGGTTCGCTTGCCGCTCCTGAATCGGCTGATTCCTTTAATCTGCGATCCGTGGGCGAAACCGGAATTGGGATCGGGGTGCGTGAAGATCACACCGGCGCACGATCCGAACGACTACGAGGTCGGGCTCCGAAACCAGTTGCCCATGATAAATGTGCTAAATCCAAACGGGACTCTGAATGAAGCGGCCGGACCCTACCAGGGCCTGCCGTTAAAGCAGGGCCGGACCCGAGTGGTGGCCGACCTGGAAGGACTCGATTTGATCGAGCGCGTTGAGGAACGTGAAATCGAATTGCCCCTTTCTGATCGAAGCAAGACGCCGATCGAACCGTATTTGGCCGATCAGTGGTTCGTCAAAATGACTGACCTGGCGCAATCGGCCATGGATGCCGTCACAGATGGCCGGGTTCAGATATCGCCTCAGCGTTATGTCAACTCGTACCTCGATTGGCTCAGCGAAAAGCGGGATTGGCCCGTTTCGCGGCAACTGTGGTGGGGGCATCAGATCCCTGTGTGGTCCAAGAGTTTTGGCACGGAACAGGCGGCGACATCGGAACGAGAGCAGTGGGAATCGCGCTCCGAGTTTTCTGCTGATGAAGTCGCCTGCCAGATCGAAGCTCACACTTCGGGAACCTGGGAGTTACATGTGGCGATCCGCGACGACGGAAGCCCTTGGGAGCAGTGGCTGACCGACGCCGGTTTTGATCGAGTTGAGGACGTGCTGGATACCTGGTTCAGTTCGGCATTGTGGCCGCACAGCACTTTAGGTTGGCCGGAGCCCACCGCCGAATTGGAGTACTTTTATCCGACGAGTCTCTTGATCACCAGCCGCGACATCATCACGTTATGGGTGGCCCGCATGGTGTTGATGAGCCTGAACAATTTGGGGCAGATTCCTTTTCGCCAGGTTTATATCCATCCCAAGATCCTGGACGGTTTCGGCGAGACCATGTCCAAATCCAAAGGGAATGGCATCGATCCGCTGGTTGTGATCGAGAAGTTCGGTGCGGACTCGCTTCGATTTTCCATGGTCCATTTGACGACGGAGACGCAGGACGTGCGGTTGCCAGTCTTGTACGAGTGCCCGCATTGCTTGGGGACGATCGAGCAGACGAAAAAGAACCGGATACTGGCGCGGATCGAATGTCCGGCCTGTCGACAAGCTTTTTCCACGCAATGGGCGGAGCAGCCCGAAGATCTGGCGTTGCCGCGCGGGCTCGTGTTGTCCGAACGTTTTGAAGTGGCCCGCAATTTCATGAACAAGTTATGGAATGCGGCCCGGTTTGCCATGTTGCGCATGGAGGATTACTCTCCTGCGCCAATCGAACCCGAATCGCTTCTGGTCGAAGACCGCTGGCTGTTGAGCCGTCTGAGTACGGTGGCAGAACAAGTGACATTGGGGCTCGAACGTTTTGCCTTCGCCGACGTAGCGCGGCAGTTATATGATTTTGTTTGGCAAGAGTTTTGCAGCTTTTATGTCGAGATGCTCAAAGATCGCTTGCAGCAAACTGAGTCGCGCGCGCTGGCGCAACGTCTATTGGCGTATGCACTCGATGCTATTCTGCGGTTGTTGCACCCGATCATGCCGTTTGTGACGGAAGAGATTTGGCAAGTCTTAAAAGGGATCGCACCGCAGCGAGGGTTTGACGAGCCGGTGTCGGCTGCCGACCATTTGTACACCGCGTCCTGGCCATTGATCGACGCTCGGTGGCAGGATGATCAAATTGAAGTTCAGTTTGCCTTGTTCCAGCGAGCGTTGGGTGCCGTTCGCGAAATCCGCGCGCGGCAGAATCTTGCTCCGAAAAAGGAGATTGAATTCTCGATTCGCGGTGCGGAGAGCGTCACCCAGCGATTGCGTCCGTTGGCCGGCTATTTTCCGTCATTGGCCGGAGCGACGCTGACCGCTATGGGACCGGATATGGTGCCGACACAGCCGTCCGCCACGGTGGCCACTCCCGACTTCGAACTGTCTGTGAATCTGAGTGGTTTGATCGATCGGGAAGCCGAGATCAAGCGATTGGAA
>DAOLCX010000727.1:0-2115 GCA_035327685.1 Pirellulaceae bacterium
CATGCGATGATCTAGAACCGTTACCGGAGGCTCTGAAAATCCTAAAGCGGTTGCCCGAGATCCGCAAGAACATCGGCAAGGCCGATTCTGGGCTGTTAAACAATTCAATCGCTAAAAACATCACATCGCTAACGGTCGGCGTTCGCAATGCCCAGGTTGGCGAAATCCGCTACCGTGAGTTCTTCGGAGAACTGGCCTTCCATGCCGCCTTTGAGGTTCCGCCAATCCCGATTCCCGACACGCCCATTGGCCATCGCCACAATTGGATGGAACTAGCCGAGATGGTTCGCCAAGCCAACCGACCGCTTCACCTGAGAGATTTCTATGAGTTGATTGGTGGCGACGATCCCTCTCACGCCGCCTTCCATGTTCGCCGAGCGGAACGAGCCGGGTTGATTAAGAATGTCGGGCATCAGGGCGGGTGGGTTCAATTACGTTCCGAAATGCTTTTCACGATGACAATTGGGGCATAACGCACCGGCGTTCGCGACGGTATCCTTGCCACCCTTACTAAGGGGCACCCAATGGTGAACCTCCAAATAAGGCGAGCCATCCGATTTCTTGACGAACGGAGCTGGCTGACGACATGATTCACAAGTGCCGTTTGCCCGTCGCAAAACAGCGACAATTACGTCAGGATTTCGTTTGTAGCCAGTAGCAATGAGGCGAATCTTTTCCGGCACTTCCTTTGCACTTTGAAGGCGCTTTTTTAAAGCTGCGTCCGATAGCTTTCCAGACGCTTTGACTCTTTCTTCAAGCTCTTTATTGAACTCAATCTCAGTTTGCTCAACTTGATCTTGGAAATCGCCGACATCATAGACGGGACTCCAGCCCCCTGGTTGTGTCCGTGGTTTGAGGCATTCACTATTTGATACCTTAATCAAGACCGAAACTGGCTGCGGCTGCCCCAGTCGCCTCAAGTTTCGAACGGTAATCAGGTTAATGGCGCCTTGCCCTTTCTTGCCGGTTCCCAAAAATAATTTCAACTCACCTTCACTTTGGAATTTCCGCATCTTCGATGCGATTTGTTTCCTTCGCGTCTGATTAATATCCTTTTTGTTGTCCCACGCGACGATTTCCGCGACATAGCTTATGTGACTAAGGTCATCAGTGGTGGAGACATATAGTCGAACTGGATTGCTTTCATCGGGCGGGCTATCGCGAAGTATCTTGATCGGTTGCTTCTTGAACGGCTGAAGGAAAAGGTCACCTGCACCTGTCATTTGGGCGTCGACAATTTCGCGAAGGACAACATCAAAAATTCCATTGATAAAGAGCGCGTTGGGCATCGTAATAGCGTTTTCGATAAATCCATGTAATGTATGAACTTTGTTTCATTGTACACTGTAACGGATCTGATTTGAAATCGGCGCAACTTTTCAATTGCCGGACACGGGGCGACAATTTAGAACCATTGTCAATTGTCCAGAAACCGAGCCCAGAAACGCCTGAGACAATTCGTATTGAATTGGGTGGCACGGGCAGAAATTCGGCTGCCCAAGAATGCCCCAGATGTCAGAGGTAGCGCGCGAGAGTTGCGATTCCCATTTACCCTGGCGGCCACTTCAGGGGGCGGCGACCAAGCAGGTGAAAATGCAAGTGATCGACGCTCTGGCCACCTTCGCGGCCGCAATTTGTGACGACGCGGAAACCGTTTTCCAGACCGTGTTCGCTTGCCAATCGCTGAATGACAAGCATCATATGTCCCATCAACGCCTGGTCTTCGGGTTGCAGGTGGGCAAGACTTTGGATTTCTTTGCGCGGGATCACCAACAGGTGAACAGGAGCTTGCGGCGCGACATCTCGAAAAGCCAGGCACAAGTTATCCTGATAAACAATATCAGCGGGGACATCGCCGTCGATGATTTTCTTGAAGATCGTTCGTTTGTCGGACATCACTGCTTTCCCAAGAGTTTTTTCCAGATTGCATTCGATCGATCAGTTTAACGAATTCGCAAGCAAACGTAAACGAATTGCCAGGGTTCACGCATGGACGCGTCGACCTTGTCATACCGGTTCTGGAATGAGTGCCTTTCCTGCATCGAATCCCGGCGACATTCTGCGTTGAATTGCGACGTCCCTATCCGCACGTTAGAATCGGGTCGTTACACCATC
>DAOLCX010000728.1:0-2114 GCA_035327685.1 Pirellulaceae bacterium
AGATGTTCGAGCAAGGAATCGGCGGGCTCAGCTCATTGCTCGAACATCTCGAAACCGCATTTGCATTTGAAGATGCCGGGAGCAAAACCTCGTCGAGTTCATCGCGAACCACGTTTCGCGTCCTTCGCGGCGAGTGGACGGAAGCCGCACTGCGAGAGTTGTTGCGAGAAGAAGTTAATCCCAAGTGGTTTTCGTCGGGCATTCAATGGGATCGGCTTCCCAAGCAATTGCCCCATGGCGTTGAAATCTGGATTGGTTCGGACCCATACCTGCCGAGCTTTCCCTATCGATTGGTGTTTTTTCAATACGAACGGACTCGTCTTGGCGGATGGCAAACCGTGCCGAGGGTCGTCGTGACATTGCACCAGGTTCGGCTCGTCGAGTCTTTGCCGGCTGAGACGTTTCGCGTGTCGTCGGAGAACCTGCAGCCGATCGACTTGACCGCCGACTATGTCAATCGCAGCAAAATGTATCTGTTGTATCCCGCCGTTCGCTCCCCCCGCTGACAAACGGCCTCAGTTGCCGATAATCGGTTGCCAGTAAAGGCGCGGCAGAACATGTCAGGTTTCCCAGGGGACAGTCGTACGACCTGTGGATCCTGCCGGCGCACGAACATCCGAATAGAGAGGGACCATCATGACCGTCACCACCGATTCGTTAATCAAGTACTTCCCGCCGATGGGCGTGTACGAGACTTTGTACAAGTTTTTGGATCACGCCGGTGTTTACATGGGTTCCGAGGGGACGCACCCTTGGGCACAGGGCTTTCCCATGACCACTCCGGTGCCGAACGGGCCCGAAATTCCCTTAACGATCGATTTCTCGCCGATGGATCTGCGCTATCCTCCGGCCACTGGTGGACCCGAATTGTTGCAAGCCATTTGCGACTACTACATTCAGCATTACGGTGCACAGATTACCCCCGAGAATGTGGCGGTGTTCGCTGGTGGGCGCCCGGGAATCTACGCGATACTGGCCCATTTGCAGGAGGAAGTCACGGTCCTCATCGAGGAAACCGAGTACACACCCTATTACGATGTACTCCAATTGTTAGGCCGACAACACCGTTTGATTCCCAGTCACCCGGGGAATCGATTCGCACCCGATATTGAAGATTATCGTCAAGCGAGAATGGATGTGAGCGGGCCGACGCTAGTCGTAAAAAGTAATCCGTGTAACCCCACGGGGATCACCTGGACTGGGGACGCCCTGCGCGGCTGGGTTGAGTTTTGCAACCAAACCGGACATGGCGGATTGATTGATGAAGCCTACGAGTTTTTTCACACACCCCCAGTCAGTGCGATGGCCTTTATCGAAAACATCGACGATACCAATCTGTTTGTCGTTAGCGCGGCAACGAAAGGACTGCAAGTTCCCGGTGCTCGGATTGGATGGGTGATCGCCGCCAAACGGCATGTGGAGATTTTTCGGAATTTTTCTTCCATTGCGATGGGGGGTGTGTCGCGGTTGTCGCAGCGGTTTGTCAGCCAATTGTTGGCTCCGGCCAGGGCCGCGCATGCCCGGCGCGCCGTCAGCGAGTATTTTGGCCACCAGCGGACGCGTTATGGCCAGGCGCTGGACACATTGGGATTCGAGTTGTTTACAGGGGAGGGAGGGTTCTACCATTGGGGGCGGTTGCCGAAAGGCTTGACGGCTGACGAGTTCAACCTCCGCTTGTTTGACCACCGCGCCGCCATCTTGCCGGGAACGCTCTGCGACATGTTGCGGCGCGGGGCAGAATCTCCGCTTGCCGATTTCATGCGGTTTTCGTTTGGCCCGCTCTCCCCAGACTCGTTCGAAAACGACATTCTCATACTAAGGGCGGCACTTGCAAGTTGAGTATGTGCTTTGCACCTGGTTGCGTCGAACCCCGACCAACCTGGCTCGCGGCGGGCGACCAGGTGTTACCAACAACGCGGGGAGCCCTCCCGTGACCATTCAGGGAGTCAACGTCGATCATTGAACGCCCAGCCGCAGGCGCCATCCCCACAAGACATGCTCGTCCTCACTTCAACTCCGGCAGCGGTCAAAAAACAGGTAACCGTTCACGGTATGGATGGCCAAACTTGGTTCTGGTGCGTTCCGCAAGTCGTCTTGTTGTAGATCGAAACCCT
>DAOLCX010000729.1:0-2111 GCA_035327685.1 Pirellulaceae bacterium
AACTCAGCTAATAAGCGGGAGGAGAAGTTTGAGCGATTCGAATTTGCCGCGCCAGCCTATTTTCCGCTCAGCGACTATGATTCCTGTGGGATGCAGTATCAACGACCTGGTTTGGTCATTCTGGAAGGGATGGCATTGACGTTTGAGCCCGGCAGTTCGCAATACGAACTAACTTTCGAATACGAAGTCCCCGCCGTTCCCGTCGAACTTCGATTGCAACTTATGGTCCATCGCGCACCGTGCCCGGCCAACAAGGAACATACAAACGACTGGTTCACAATCACGATTCCTGTAACACGGTTGGAGGCAGGTCGCAGCGACTCGCCCTCAGTCATGCAGGCGCGGATCAAGGGCAATTCGGTTGCGCTGAAGCACTTGTGTCATCTCGAAAGCTCCACGACGGAACGTCAATCCATCTCATTGGAATTAAAACGACGCGGTACCGCCCGATTTGGACATGGCTTTGATCGCGTTGACAGGGCCATCGCAAGGCAATAGAGTCTCAAGCTGCGACACGCGGGTCCCCGTGCGCAAGCTTGTTGGTAACCGTTCACGAAATGTAAGGTGCGTGGAGCAAGTCGTTCGACCAAACACGTTGGCTTGAACGAATTGATCCGCGACACTCAAAAGGTTTCGATCTATAGCAAGACGACATGCGGAACGCACCAGAGCCAAGCCTGGCCCTCAGTACCGTGAACGGTTACCTTGTTTTTCGCGTCCGGTGCCTATTCATCCCCGGCACGGAGCCAAGGCGTGAGGGTCAATTCAAAGGAATGCAATTCCTCGGGCTTGAAATACAGATCAATCTCGCGGGCCGCCGCTTCCGGGCCATCCGAAGCGTGAACCAGGTTCATCTGCCGACTACTGCTGAAATCACCGCGAATGGTCCCTGAAGCGGCTTGTAAGCCATTCGTTTTTCCCAGCATGTCGCGAACCACGCGAATGGCCTCCAGTCCCTCGATCACCATGGCTACCACCGGCGCGGCGGTGATAAACGCTTCCAAGCCCTTGTAGAACGGCTTGTTCACGTGTTCAGCGTAATGACGCTGCGATAACTCTGGAGAAACCCGGATCATCTTCAAGGCAACAATGTTCAGCCCTTTGTCCTCAAAACGAGCGATGATCCGCCCCATCAAGCGGCGGTGAACGCAATCGGGTTTCAACAGGATTAATGTTCTTTCCATGTCCGTCTGCTTTCGAGAGTTTTCGAATGTAGTTCGATTTTCTGGCGGATTCTAATGACTTTTCCCCCTTTCGGAAACGGGTTACGTGTGCCAAACTATCGTTAACGCGATGGCCAAACTGTCGCAGGCAAATTTTTTAAATAGCAACAGAGGCGAGGAATCCTCGAACGATTTCGCAATGTCCACTACCGTGAATGACGTCGCTCAATCCACTTCAAAACGACAGATCGAAAAAGTCTCGGATATCGTGGTCCGGTTGGCCGGCGATTCGGGTGACGGAATGCAGTTGGCCGGTACGCAACTGACGAATACGTCGGCTCTCATCGGCAACGACATCGCCACCTTTCCAGATTTTCCAGCAGAGATTCGCGCCCCGCGCGGCACACGCGCCGGAGTCAGCGGATTTCAGCTTCATTTTGCTTCGAGCGAAATATTTACACCCGGCGACGGATTGGATGCTTTAGTGGCCATGAACCCTGCCGCGTTAGTGTCCAATGTCGGCGACCTCAGGCCGCACGGGATTCTCATCCTCAACTCGGACAGTTTTGAAGCCAAAGAATTCAAACTGGCCAAAATTGAAAAGGACCCTCGGACCACGGGGGAGTTGGACGGCTTTCGCGTGATAGAAGTCGCGATGACGACATTGACGCGAACTGCCGTTGCGGAAACAGGCATTTCCGTAAAACTCGCCGATCAATGCAAAAACTTTTTCGCGATGGGCCTGCTGTATTGGCTGTTCGGCCGGGACATGAGCGCCACGTTGCGATTTATCGAATCCAAATTCTCACATAAACCTGAAATTGCCGATGCCAATCGCAAAGCGCTGTGGGCAGGCTGGAACTACGGTGAGACGACCGAAGAGTTTGCCTCGACCTACGAAGTCGCCCCCGCCAAGTTGGAGCCCGGTGTCTATCTGAACATCATGGG
>DAOLCX010000730.1:0-2110 GCA_035327685.1 Pirellulaceae bacterium
CGAATTCAACAGAATAGACGTCGGCACCGGCGGGCTTTGTGACACGAATACTCCGATCCGGGCGAACGACAAACTCAGCCCCCTTTGCCGACAGAATGGCCGTCGGATGAACCACCTGCCAGACTTGCTCCGACAACAACTCTCGGCGCCAGTTTTCGTATCTCGATGGTTGCTCGGCAAGGAGTTGTTGCAGGGTGTGGCGCGCGGCAGCCAGCGCCTCTGTTCGGACTAGTTCGCGTTGTGGGAGTTCCGGGTCGAGTTCGGAAATCAGTCGCAATACCTCCGTGTTTGCTTCCTCGATAGCCGCCAATCGTTGGGCTTCCCATTGAGGCCTTGCTTCGGCCACCCAAGCGGCACGCGCATCGCGTTTCACGACTAAATCGGCGTGGTCCCGGTCCAACGAACCCCAGGCATTTATAATGCCCGCGACTTCACTGTCCGTGGCTGAACGGTTGAGCAGCCGCACGTAAATCTCTTGAATCAACTGGACGTCGTCCAGGTCTGAAGCCGCCAGGCGATTGATCTCATTGCCGGGATTGCGCAACGCCGCTGCCACGTCCGGTCCGTTCATCAAGGCCAGAACCGCACCCATCTGCAAATCGTTGGAGCGTTCGCACTCGCATACACTTTCTCGAGCAGGTTTGCCTAATGTCGCCAACAGGCCGCTTGGCAAATTGACGCCTGCGTCTGGAATCGCTGCCGCGCGTGTGCCCGGCGGCAAGCCAGGAATTTGACTGGGGCTGCCCGTCGCCGCGTGAATCGCATCGTACAGAGTTTCGGCGGGCAAGCGGCGTGGCTGGGCGCGCGAGAAATTGACATGATCATCGGCGTTCCAAAGATTGGACTCGATGGATAGTTGATAGGTTCGCGATTGGCAGATCAAACGCATCACGTGCTGTACGTCGAATCCCGATGTCACGAATTCATGGCGGAGGAATTCCAGCAGCTCTGGATTGCTGGGGGGATTGCCCGCGCGGATATCGTCCAGCGGTTCGATCAAGCCGGTACCCAACAAGTATCCCCATATTCGATTCACCATCGCGGTCGCAAAGTATGGATTGTCGGGAGACGTTAGCCAAAATGCGAACTCTTCGCGCGGCGTGGCCCCGGAGGGGGCATCATACTGGCATCGAAACGGGAATTGGGGCGCGACCATCTGGCCCGTGCGATCGTGGCGTAGTTCGGCCAACCCCTGATCGGTAACAATCTCATAGATGGGCTTTGGCGACTCCACATCCGTTCCACCGATATTGCGGTCGCCGCTGGCGGGATCGCGGCTCAATTGAACCTGAGCAAAATAGGCCGCCGTTTCGAAGTATTGGTCCTGTGTCCAGCGTTCGAATGGATGGTCGTGGCATTTGTTACAGTTAAAACGGACCGCCATGAACAAATGCGTCGTAGACTCCATGATGTCCTCGGGCGTGCGGTGTGTCTTGAAATACGACGCCGGGGGGTTCTCGCGATTGGAACCTTCAGCCGTCAAGATGTCACGGGCAAATTGATCGTAAGGCCGATTGTTGGCGACTTGTTCGCGAATCCAACGGCGCAGTTCCGCGGCACCTTCGACACCCAAGTATTTGCGATTGACTTGCAACAAATCCGCCCATTTATTGGTCCAATGTTCAATGAATGCATCGCTGCCAATCAAGCGATCGACTAACTGTGCCCGTTTCGTGTAATCGTCAGCTGGATCTGCTAGAAAAGCGCGTAGATCATCTGGCGCAGGGGGAAGTCCCGTCAGATCGAGATGGACCCTGCGCACAAAATCCTCGTCGCGGCAGAGAGGTGCCGGTGCGATCTTTAGTCTTTCCCACTTCTGGATTACCAGTTGATCGATCGTGTTAAACGCCGGAGGTGAGTTCCAAACAAAGCCCTCGCGCGGGCCCATCACGGTGACTGATGTCGCCGCATAGGCCCCTTCATAACGCGCTGTCACCGGAGCTTCTCCGCGGCGCAGTGCTTCGACTTCACCCCGGCCCACAATCTGGGCGACTTCCGTATTGCCGCTTTCAATAAATGACTCCAACGTCACGTCGCGTTCGTGGCCATCCTGGTAGGTGGCGATCACTCGCAACAGTTGCCGCGCACCGGCGTCGGCTAAGTCCGCTCC
>DAOLCX010000731.1:0-2102 GCA_035327685.1 Pirellulaceae bacterium
CAACAAGACGACTTGCGGAACGCACCAGAACCAAGCTTGGCCATGAATACCGTGAACGGTTAGGTAATAAGTAACGTCCGCAAGTACAGCGACGCCTAGGCCGCGCGGCGAAGTTCGGCCGACTGATGTGCAGGTTCATCGAGCAGTTCGCGGCGGAGGATTTCGAGCACGCGAATGTCCGTCCAGTAGTTCAAATGCCCGCGCAATCCCACTGCGTAGTTCGCCGTTTGGCAAGCCGAGTCTTTCTCAAGATTTCCGAACTCTATGGCCGTCCCCACGTAATCGTCTACACGGTAGATATTGACCCAATGCGACAATCGGCTGCGCAGCGGCTCCCAGAAACTGTCGTGCAACGGCGGGTATTGATGTGGAAAGTAGTGTTGATATAAATGAGTCACCGGCGATCCCATGGTCACCAATTGCACTTCGGAGAATGTCGAGTTTAACCAGCTCAGTTCGGGGTCATTCAAAACATCAACTGAGATGACGGTCCCCTGGCTATGGCTGATCACCGTCAGTGTCGGGCGGTTGGACAACATGTCGCGATAATAGGTCAATAATCGTTTGACGCGCCGGTGAATGGCATCGCGACGAGCGAAAAACAATGACCCGGATTCGAATGTGGTTTCGGCGATATCAAATTCCTGATTCAGCAGTGCGTCCTCAACGCGCGTCGGTCGGAAATAGAAGTGGTTGACGATATCCAAGGCAATATCCAGCAACGGACGAAGATGGGGAGCCACCATGAACAGAAAGAAGCCCAAGGGCGCCAACATGGCAACGGCATACTTGTGGGCTTCATACACCGCCCAACTCAGGTTGCCCCACAAGTAGTCCCAGCCGTACAGGGAGTTGCTCGCGAACGCCAATTGCAGGTCTGCTCGCGAACTGCCGGTGTGAATCCAACCAAAAGCCTGCGCCAGTTCAATGAAAGCCGCCAGCGTCACGCCTAACACTGTGCAACCAGCCATCGTCCCTTGCAGCCAATGATTGACAATCAACCGCGGAGCGGTGCCGCGAATTTTGTCCCGATGCTGCATAGCCCGCATCCGCCAATTCAGATAATACACCGCAAAAATCCCGGAAGCCGCCCCGATGACTAACATCATCAGCAACTGAATCCCCAACATGGGAACCGCTTCGTCGAACAATTCCTGAAAGTGGGGAAGTGCGACGGCTCGGCGCAAGCCGTTTGCCGCCGTCAACCACATCATGGGGAGCGCGAATCCCCAAAAACCCAGGCTGACGGCTGGTAATAAAAAACTGGCATGCAGTGGAGCGCGATGGGCCCCGGGGCGGGCACAGGCGAAAAACCAAAAAACGGCCATCGCCACCAACAACGACATTTCGAGTAACCAAAACGAACCCAGCAAAATCACCAAGACGCGGCAAAACCAAAGGAGCCCCGGCCGCACCGCACCGCTCTCGACAACGTGGGGATACAACGCGTCCATCACAAACAGCTTGACCAGCACCAAAACCGAAATGAACACCGCCGTCAGATAGACCCAGTTCCAAAACTCGCGAACGCCCAAATTGCGCGACAAATGCCTGCCGAGAGAACTGGCGGCCATGGCGGTCAAGCACACGCCGCTCGCCAACAAGGTGCCCCACCACGAACTGCGAAACGACTCGTCCCATAGCAATTCGGTCCCTGCCAATGTCAACATCAACAGGACCAGTACAAAGTTAATTGCCAAAACTGGACCATGCACAATGGCCGAGACCAGGTAACCCAGCCGCTGCAATCCACGAGCCGCCCAGTCTGCTTGCGACGCCGCCACAAATGCGATGTACCGCAAACCAAAGATCAACTCGACCAACCCTGTAATCGCTCCGATGACGCCTCGGCGAACCTGAGACAAGTCACCCCAATAAACTTCGGCCATCACGGCGCGCCGCCGACCGAAGTCAACGTGCCGCACATGCGCGGCATAGGTCTTGATGTCGAGATTGTCCTCACAGTGCTCGTCGAGCCAAAGCACTTCTTGACGTTCTGTTAGTGGTTGGTAATGACAAGCAACCGACCGCGCGAAAAGACTCAGCGTTTCACCTGGCTCCGGATCGCCCACGCCATGGACGACCAGCACCAGATGATCCGG
>DAOLCX010000732.1:0-2097 GCA_035327685.1 Pirellulaceae bacterium
CCATAGCCGGGTTCCGCGCCAGTGATGGTCCGCTGAAATACTTCCAACCGCGGCTCGTGGCGGGTCGAATCGTTGACTCCCGCAATGCGCTTCCAATTCACGAACACCATCCGCAAGCCGTCGTCGATCATTGCAATCTGTGGTGACGGATCGCCCGGCTTGATTTCCAATTCCACACTGTAATTGAGCAATCGAGCGACGGAGCCTTCGTACTGCAAACCGTTGGTCAGGGTCACAATTTGTTCTGTCCCTTGTGCCCACACTCGCCCCGCTTGCGCGAACCATCCGGCACCGATCGCGACCCCGATGAACAGGAGTTGAAGGAGTTTCGTCATGTAAACGGTTGATCCCTTTGAAATTGAGCCCCAGCTTCGACTATCATTATGGGGGTGTGGCTCCGGAAAGCCAAGGGATTTTGTCCACCGAAAGGAAAGACATGAATGTGGCATCGCACAGCGATACTCCTGTACTGGATCGGGAGTTTTTGGAAATTCGCAACTTGATCTTGCAATTGGGCGCAGCGTTAGATCGGGTAGAACGAGTCGATTTGTTGCGGGAAGACGATCACCGCTGGCAACGTATTGTCGAAGCGCTGGCCGTGCTCGACCAGGACCGCGATCAGCGAGCTGAACGGATCCAGATGATTTTCTCACGAGACTACAGCCCGGCGTGGCGGGAACAATTAGGCGTGCAAACAAACAGGGTGATTTGATCATGGACTATATTGACCCCCATATTCACATGGTGTCGCGGACTACCGACGACTACGAGACCTTGGCCAAAATGGGCTGCGTGGCCCTGAGTGAACCGGCGTTTTGGGCGGGCTTCGATCGCGGCAGCGCGCACGGGTTTCGCGATTACTTTCGCCAATTGACCGAAGTCGAACCCCGCCGCGCAGCAGCCTACGGGATTCAGCACTACACCTGGCTGTGCATCAACGCGAAAGAAGCTGAAAACGTGCCGTTGGCTCGCGAAGTGATCGCGATGATTCCGGAATTCCTGGACTGTCCCAACGTGTTGGGAATTGGCGAAATTGGACTCAACAAAAACACGCGCAACGAATCGATCGTGTTTCTGGAACATTTGCAATTGGCCACCGCGCACCATCAATTGGTCTTGATTCACACGCCGCACTTGGAAGACAAATACCAGGGGACTCGGATGATCCTGGACATGTTGTCCGATTTCCGGGAGTTGGAGCCTCAGCGCGTCCTGGTCGATCATGTAGAGGAACACACGATTCGGCACGTGTTAGAAGCCGGTTATTGGGCAGGCATGACCATGTATCCTGTCACCAAATGCACGCCTGCCAGAGCCGCGGATTTGGTAGAACGGTTTGGTCCCGAACGAATCTGCGTCAATTCTGCGGGAGACTGGGGACCCTCCAAACCGACGGCAGTCCCCGACTTTATTTTGGAGATGAGGCGGCGCGGCCATGCGGACTCTTTGATCCGACAAATCGTCTATGAAAACCCGCGCACGTTTTTCAGTCAAAGCGCCAACTTTGTGACGTTTCAGCCAAGCAGTGAAGGCGTGGAAAGTCGGCAATGAGTTTTGCCGGCGTTACGAAGGTCGCATTTGTCGTCCCTTCGGAATGCCGCTCTAGTCACGGAGGTTCCAATACACAAATGAAAATCGCAATACCCCAAGGATAACGGCCACCGCGATCCAGAGGGTTAAGCCACCGAATCGCCGGACCATGTCGCGCTCTTCGATAGCGTGAACTACCACATGCTGCACCATCGCTCCCAAGCAGGAGTAAACCAAGATTGGCGCGGCTTGAAAATAAACTGCAGTTTAGCCATTTAACTGGTCGTCGTCGCGCAGCAAGTGGTGATAGTGTTGCGCAAAGCGATGGGCCTCGTCCCGAACATATTGCAACAACCGCAGTGTAAACGAATGCCGTGACAGGCGGAGCGGCTTATCGCTTCCCGCCCAATAGACCAACTCTTCGCGCTTGGCCAGCGACAGAACTAGCGGTGGATTCAGTTTCAACGAGCCAAATGCCGCCAGCGCTGCCCGCAATTGCCCTTTGCCGCCATCAATCAATAAGACATCCGGAAACACGTCTCCTTCATCGGCCAGTCGTTGAAAGCG
>DAOLCX010000733.1:0-2095 GCA_035327685.1 Pirellulaceae bacterium
TCGTCGCGGCGGTCGTCGGTTGACGTGCTCAGTTGCAATTCGATCGCGTCGGGCCGATCACTGGGGGACAACAACACGTTGGCGGGCTTCAAGTCCCGATGGACCACACCTTGTTCGTGAGCATATTGCACGGCGCCGGCCAAACTGCACATCAGCCGCGCGACAACCACCGGGGGCAATGGATGCCGCCGAATGACGGCAGACAGACTCCCGCCTGCGATATACTCCATCGCGAAGTACGGAAGACCATCATCGATGCCGACTTCATAGATCGGCACGATATTCGGGTGATGGAGCCGCGCCACCGTATCGGCTTCCGCGCGAAAGCGTTGCAAGATGTGCTCGTTCGATTCGCTAAACGGATGGATCGTCTTGAGAGCCACAATCCGATCGAGTCCACGTTGCCTCGCGCGATACACCACACCCATTCCGCCTCGGCCGATCGTTTCCAACAGCTCGAAACGTCCCAGCCGATGTTGCGACTCATGCGCACGCTCCCCGGGTTCCTCCCAACCTGGAAAAGTTTGCCGGGCCGAACCGGGGGGGTGAGAGTCCGGCAAGTCCGTCGCACTCAAATAGTCGTGAACCTGAAACAACTCCCGCAGATCGCTGGCCCATTCCGGAAAGCGTCGAATCCATTCATCCACCGGCACTTCATGTCCCATCTCTTGGCGGAGGACATACTCGGTGTAGACCAACTCCAACATCGCCTCCTTATCGGCGACAACCTGGGGGTATGTCCCCAGGATGCTTTCCAGCGACATTGGGTTCCCGCTGCGCACCCGGCTTTCCAGGTCATGGGCAGCGGCGCGCAGCGTCTCTCTCCGCGACGAAGCGCCCGGAGTGAAATCGTTCATGGATGGGGTTTCAGAAGTCATTCACCGTCCGGCATACCGCGCTTTTCCATTGGAGGGCGTTCTCATTGTACTTCAATACAACCAATGCCATAATACACTCAAAGTGTTACCGAAATCGATCACAGACGCGGGCGGAAAGACATGATTGTAGGACATTGGTTCTCAATGGTTCATCTTCCGACAAAGGAAAACCGCCTGGCGATTCGAACCAGTGAGGACGGTTGTTCTGCATTGTGGTGAATGGTGACGTGTGACGTACCGAAGGGACGGGGACTTTGAATAATCCTGGGGCCGATTCGAGTTCACTGGAGCTTGCCGATTTTGGCGACTTGATGGAGCGCGCCGGCCGAGGCGATGCGGCCGCACAGACCTGGATTTGTGAGCATTACGAGCCCAAAGTCCGGATCATTGCCCGCGTTATGATGGGCCCCGCACTGCGAGCCCATTTTGACTCGATGGATTTGGTGCAGTCGGTCCACCGCAGCCTGTTGGTGGGCCTGCGCGATCAAAAGTTCGACATTTCGTCCCCGCAAAAGCTGATCGCGTTGGCCAGCACGATTGTTCGCCGGAAAGTGGCCCGCAAATGGCGGCGCACGCGCAAGCAGACTCAGTTAGCCGCCGCCGACGGAAACTCGTCGCTGCCACAGACGTTGAGCGCTTTGACCGCGCCGGATGCCGCACCCGAACAAGTCGCTGAATTCAACGATCAACTGCAACAGTTGGTCAGCCAATTGAGCGATGTCGAAAGAAAAATGTTGGAGCTGCGCTTGGAAGGCCATACCTGGCAGGAAGTTGGCGCGCTGGTTGGATTGCATCCCGTGGCGACTCGCGTCCGTTGGACCCGGCTGCGTCAACGCTTGCAGGGTGCCGGGATCACTGCCGATTGGATGTAAGGGCTGCGTATATCCCTCTTGAGCGCAACCTGGAATGCGATGGACAACCCCGCCATGTACCACGCACGTTGACTCGCTGTACGCACCGTTCGCGCCTGTTTCTGTTGGATGCACGCGGTGTTGTGTCTCCGTGGGTGCCAATGGATGGTCCGTGCGGAAACGCCCGCGCGATCAATATGCACTGCCTAAGTAACGAGATGCAGAGTCGCGCGAGTTCAACTGCTGGCACGCGCGGGTTATCGACTGGTGTCGCGTGGCCAGTTTACAACTATCGGGCGATCCAATAGAATGAGATGCATTAAACCGTAGGGGGGCGTTAGTCAAACGCCCCTTTTCTTTTGAATT
>DAOLCX010000734.1:0-2087 GCA_035327685.1 Pirellulaceae bacterium
GTTGAATGGCAGTTGGTGGTTGGAACCCTATCCTGACAATTCGGCGCTTGTCGAGCAACCCATGCGGATGTTGGCCGAGATGCCAGACGATGTGGCTAGAAGCTTGTGGCAGGCCAAACAGGTTGAACTATTGCAACTTGCCAAACAGGCACTCGCACAAAAATGCGTAATCAGCTCGCGCCAACCTCGACATCTTTCGATAGCCATTCCGATTAGTGACGGTCAAGGAAGGGAGACCGTTGTCCTGTTTTCACTCGCAGCGTCCTCCCACACTGCGCCTGAAGATGCCTGTGTGGCCATGGCATTGGCGTTGGAACAATCGGTTCGTCAGGAATTGGCCGAACGAACGCGGCGTGAGAGCCAGGGGCAGGCAGACTGGTTGCAACTGCAACGATTGATTGACCAATCGACCAGTGTCGCCGCGGCCGCCATCATTTTAGTTAATTATCTCAAGTCACTTTTGCGGGCAGAACAAGTTGCCCTGTTGTTGACACCACACGCGTCACGGCACTTACAGGTTGCCGCCATATCCGATTTGGAACAGGTTGATCCTACCTCGCAGGCAGTCAAGTCCCTGGTCACGGCAGCCACCTTTATCGATAACAACCAGCAAATTCACTTGTGGACGCCTGACCGAGACCAAGACCCCCATCGTCTCGCCTTCAAACAATGTGCTGAATGGCTTGGTTCAGAGGCGTTGGTTCTGGGACGCCTCGACGCTGGTCAACAGACGGTTGGTTATCTCGTGATCGGCATGGATCGAGCCCGCGCGCAACGTCCGGGTTTGGCAGCCTACCTCGAAGCTTGGCTCCCCAACGCTGCCAGTCATCTGGCCTTGGTTCAAGCAGCCCATGCTTCGACTTGGCGACGTCTCCAAAGCGCTGTCTGGCGATTGATGACGGATCAGCCGTACCAATGGATTCGTTATGGTGTGGCGCTGTTTGTGTTAGCATTGTTCATTCCGTGGCCCTACCGTGTGAGTACACCGTGCCAAATGGAATTAGTCAAACGGCGTTATGTGGCCGCGCCCTTCGATGGACTGCTGGAGACGTGCTTCGTGCAGAACGGAGATACCGTGGTAGAAGGACAGCGGTTGGCCTTGATGGAGGGTCGTCAATTGCGGTTGGAAATGGCCAGTAAACGAGCGGAACTGGCGGGGCAACTTAAGCGCCGCGAGTCCCATCTGGCGCGCGGCGATGTTGCCCAATCGATGATTGCCCAACAACAGGCCGTCGCGTTGCAGGCCGAGATCGAATTGATCCAAAATCACCTGCAAGAATTGGAGGTTCGCAGTCCAATTGACGGCGTAATCGTGAGCGGAGACCTTGAGAAGGCCGAGGGCGCACCGCTGAAAACTGGCGATACGATGTTTGAAATTGGCCCCCTGGACCAGTTGATCGTGGAATTGGAGATTTCCGATGCCGAGGTCCGGTTCATTCGCCCCGGCCAACCGGTGGTTGTATTGCTGGATGCATTTCCAATGTTGAGTTGGCGCGGCGAAATTCAACGCATTCACCCGCGCGCTGAACTGCGCCGACAACAGCATGTGTTTATCGCCGAAGTCATTGTGGACAACCATACCCATGTGCTGCGCCCGGGACTTCGCGGCCGCGCGCGCATTCATGCCGGCTGGAGTCCACTCGGTTGGAACTTGTTTCATAAACCGTTGGAGCGCATTTATGCGTTCGCGTCCTGGTAGTCACTCCCATCTAACATTCATCCACCGCCTGGGCTACCCGCGATATGTTACCGACCGATTCCCCCGTCGAGCGATCTGACGAACGGGCCGCAATACCGGCGGACGCCAACGCCAACGCCTTAGCCATCCGCCCCCGACTGCGCAGCGGCCTGCGTTTTGAGGCGCGGACGGAAGATGGGGCTCAAGTGGTGATTATCGAAGACACGGTTCGCAACAAGTTCTTTCAAATCGGAGAGCTTGAATTCACGTTGTTGTCGCAACTCAATGGCAAGCGATCGCTGGAGGCGGCCGTGGAGAATTGGCAGAGACAATGGCCACACATGGAACTACAAGCCAGTGATGCCGTGCTGATCGTGCAATGGTTGGCGGGAACTAATCTACTGGCGGC
>DAOLCX010000735.1:0-2082 GCA_035327685.1 Pirellulaceae bacterium
CCCGCCACAAATCGCTGTAGCTCGTCGGCCATCTCGCCGGCTGTCGCGAACCGCTTATTGGGTTCACGAGCCATGGCCTTCAAGCAAATCGCTTCCAAATCAGCAGGTATGTTGTTGTTGATGCTGCGTGGCAATGTCGGTCGACACTCAATGACTTCATTGATCAACAAGTCCGTCTCACCGCGAAAAGGCCGCTTGCCTGCAACCAGTTCGTACAGCATCACGCCCATGGAATAGACATCGCCGCGCCGGTCAACCAGATCCGCAGTCCCAGAGGCTTGTTCAGGCGGCATATAGGCCGGTGTTCCGATCACGTCTCCCCGCCGTGTCACCGTGATCACCGCAGGATCCTCGCGCTTGGCCAATCCAAAATCAGTGACGCGCGGTTTATCGTGCGTATCCATCATGATGTTTCGTGGCTTCAGATCGCGGTGGATCACACCGCGCTCATGAGCTCGGTGCATCGCCCTCGCAATGATGGCCATCACGTCGGCAATTTCCCGCCAACCTCGCGGCTTAGCCTTCATCCATTCGACAAGTGTATCGCCTTCGACAAGTTCGCTGGCGATATAGACCCGGTCACCATCGCGGCCGACTTCATGAATCGTGACGATGTTCGGGTCGTGCATTTGGGCCGCCGCCTGAGCTTCGCGCATAAACAACTCGGCCTGCCGTCGTGACATCCGCCGTGTACGGGGGATTTTGATGGCCACCCAGCGCTCCAGCCGAGTATCAAAGGCGCGAAACACGCTCCCAAAACCGCCTCGGCCAATCTCCTTTTCAACCCGAAAATGCCCCACCATTTCACCAGGTTTGGGCATCACTTCGGTCGCCGAGACTGTGACGCTGGACATCTCGTCGTAGCCCTCGCTCAACATCTCGTCCACACTCAATCTGGTGTGGCAGGATGGACAAGTAACTTCGTCGGTATCCAGGTCAGCAATTAACTCAAAGGCATTGCTACAGTGAGGACATCGCAGGTACATATTCCCGCCTCCCGCGAATGTTAGTGGGAAAATTGATGAACTCCGACCCGATAATCAGGGTACAACGTCTCACCTGATAAGTCAACATTCTGTTGCGCCAGGCGACATCCGAAGAAGAAATCCTCACAAATATCGCCGCTTATTGGGTAGAATACCGGTGTAGAATACAATGTGGCTGCGGGAAAAGGTACGAATTTTGATTGCGAATTGCCTTGCATCCTAATGGGAGTTGAGGTTTTGAAGGTGAATAATCTCCGATGGAGCGCCCTGTTGGCCTGTTTAGTGGCGATCAGGCTGATCATCGGGTTTCATTTTTTCGGCGAAGGGATCGAAAAAATCCGGGACGGCAACTTTTCCGCTCAACCGTTCCTGGCTGCGGCGGTCGGCCCTGTAGCCCCAACCGCCCAGAAATGGCTCCCCGATCCTCAGGGGAAGATTCGTTTGAATGTCCGCCCCGCAGAACAACCTGGCGATGGGCCAACCTATGTTTTCGATCCAGAGATTACACTTGCATTGTGGATTGATTTTGTTGATCGGGCTGGGCAGTATTACGGCTGGACCGTCGACGAAAATACGAAGGCCAAGTCGATTTTCACTTCGTATGAAAAACAATTGTTGGATTGGCAACGGGAACAGGGTGGTGCCGTTTTAGCCCATTTTAATACGGCGGATCGCACGATAGGATTCGAACGTGACGGGGTGCATCGCGAGCGGGCCGCCCAACAAGTCAAATCGCTGCGCGACCAGGTCGCCGAAATCCGGGTAGACCGCCAACGCGGCCTGATGGGATGGATTTCGGACATCGAGAATCTGTGGGATGCGTACGAATTGGAAATAAACGCGGTGGGGAGCGAATCACTGGCCATCCGCCAGTCGCCCCCCAAACCTCCATTGAAGATTCATCGACCATTCGATCAACCAGGCCATCGCTTGTATTGGCTCAATCGAATTGTCCCGTGGTTTGACGTTACGGTTGGCGTATTGTTGATCGTCGGGCTATTGACGCCCTGGGCAGCAGTCGTGGGCGCGGCGTTCCTGGTATCCGTGATCGCCACGCAACCTCCGTGGATACCCGGCGCTGCGCCGACGCAATTTC
>DAOLCX010000736.1:0-2080 GCA_035327685.1 Pirellulaceae bacterium
GTCCTATTGGCCAGGGCAGGCGATGTTCGTTGCCATCGGTGTGGCGATCTGGTGCGACAGCAGACGGTCGCCGAGATCGTCGAGAACGTCATGTCCTTGCCAACCGGTGCCAAGTTCATGATTCTTGCACCGTTTGTCCGCGGCCGCAAAGGGCATCATCGCGATGTGTTGGAGCAGATTCGCCGCGAACGCCTGGTGCGGGTCCGCGTGAATGGCGACGTCCATGATATCGACCATTGTCCGGACTTGAACTCACGGCAACCACACGACATTGAAGCGGTGACGGATCGGCTGGTGATGCGTCCGGGTATTGAAGCGCGGTTGCGCGAGGCGATCGAATTGGCGGTGCGGATGACTGGCCGACTGGTTACCGTGTGTTTGATCGACGCTGACACCGTTGCTTCGATGGATACTTGGCCAGTTGAAAAAGTGTTCAGCACACAATTGGCCTGTCCCCAATGTGACGTCAGCTATCCGGAAATAGAGCCTCGGTCGTTTAGCTTTAACTCTCCCTACGGCATGTGTCCTGACTGCCAGGGAATGGGCGTTGTGGCAGAAGGAGCAGTCTGTCTAGCCTGCCAGGGTTCGCGCATTGGTCCATCAGGTCGCGCCGTATATTTGGAAGGCGCCACAGTTCTGGAATTGTCGCAAATGAGCGTCACCGCGGCCTTGGAATGGTCGGCGGTTTTGGAGTCTTCGACTCACATCAAGAAACAACTGGTCGCGCGACCCATCCTGGAACTTCGTGCGCGTCTGGAGTTTCTCGATCGGGTGGGCTTGGGGTACCTGACCTTGGGGCGAGGTATCGATACGTTAAGTGGCGGTGAGTTCCAACGGGTCCGCCTGGCGTCCGCTCTCGGTGCAGGTCTCACCAATACGTGCATTGTACTGGACGAACCGTCCATCGGACTCCATCCGCGCGACACGCAACGACTGATCGAAATCATGCGGGAACTGCGCGATGTGGGGAACACGCTGTTAGTTGTGGAGCATGATGAGTCGATTATGCGTCATGCAGACTGGTTAGTCGATCTGGGACCCGGTGCTGGAATTCACGGGGGGCGTGTGATGGCTGTGGGTAAGCCGGACGACGTCGCCCGCCTTGGCAACGGGGCTACGGCCTTATTCCTGCGCGGACAAAAGCCGATTCAACGGAGGTCTTTGCCGCGATCGCACTTACCTGATCAGTGGCTGGAACTAATTGGAGTCTCCGGTAATAACCTGAAGGATGTAACACTGCGCATGCCGTTGGGAACGTTGTGTGCCGTGACTGGGGTCAGCGGTTCTGGAAAAAGCACGCTGATCAATCAAACTCTCGTTCCGGCATTACAAAAGCACATGGGCATGTCACCCAACGCTCTGGCGGCACCATTCCGCGAGTTGCGAGGGGGCGATTCGATCCGGCGCGTCGTGATGATCGACCAGAGTCCGATCGGCCGATCAGGGCGCAGTTGTCCTGCGACCTATTGTGGAGTGTTCGACTCACTGCGCCGCATCTTCGCGGCCACTAAAGCAGCTCGCCGCCTGGGGTTTTCGCCGTCTCGATTCAGCTTTAATTCGCGACAGGGAGCCTGTGCGGTCTGCCGGGGAAACGGACAGATTCTCGTGCGCATGAAGTTCCTGCCGGACTGGTTTATCAATTGTGAGAGTTGTCAGGGTCGCCGGTTCAATGCTCAGACTTTGGAGGTTCGTTTTCGCGGCATGACGATTGCCGATGTCTTAGAGTTGACCATGGAACAGGCCGCAGCCGAGTTTGCTGGTTTCAGCAAGATCCATCGAGTCCTCAAAACATTGGAAGAGACTGGTCTGGGATACCTCCGGCTAGGTCAACCTTCGACGACCTTATCGGGGGGCGAGGCCCAAAGGATGAAGCTGGCGAATGAACTGGCATTGCCCGAACAAGGCCAGTCGTTGTACGTTTTGGACGAACCCACGACGGGACTGCATCCAGCCGATGTGCAGAACATACTGGAGGTCATGGACCGACTGGTCGCGAGCGGAAACACCGTGGTGGTGATCGAGCACCATTTGGATGTGATCCGCAACGCAGATTGGGTAATCGATTTGGGACCGGAAGGGG
>DAOLCX010000737.1:0-2074 GCA_035327685.1 Pirellulaceae bacterium
CCGACGAAGAATGCCGGGAAGTGATTGCCCAATACAGTGTCCTCAAGGATCATCCTCGTGAAGCTGTCTACGATCTGTGTGGCAATCACGATCGGAACGCTGTCGGAGAACCAGAAGGCGCGTGGTTCCGCCGATGGATCGACCCGCTGGGAGAGAACCCGGAAACGTCAGGAGTCGATGTAAGTCGGCGGCCTTATCCCGTGGAGGGAACTTGGGAGCGGTATCAATTTCGCGTCGGGAATTTGTTGTTCCTGATGATGAGTGACCGAAACGAACCGACTCAAACCGTGGGACGTGGACAGTTAGGTGGCAACCCTGCCGGTGTCGTCACCGGGGAAACGTTTGCATGGTGGAAAGATCAAGTGTTGGCGAATCCCGATTCGATCGTGGTATCGGCGCATCATTATGTGCTGAAAGACACTACCGTGGCCTCGGGCGATTGGGAGGGATTTGAAAAGAATGAACAGGGAGACTGGCGTCCCCGATTTCACGGTTACTATCCGCAAGGTTCGCCGCGCGGAGCTTCCTATCTATATTGGGTGAATGGGCAAGAAGACTCGGGTGCCTTTGAAAGCTTTTTGGCGGAGCATCCCCAATCCGTCGGTCTGTGGCTTGCCGGTCATACTCATGCCCAACCCAATGCTCGCGTGGGGAACAAAACGCATATCGAAACGCGGTGGGGGACACACTTTATAAATGTCTGCGCGTTGACCCGTTTTCACGTTAAGCGATCCAGTCGTCCCATGAGTCGACTGCTGACCTTTGAGGAAGGAAGTCGCCTGCTCCGCGTGCAATGCTATATGCATTCGAATGATTTTGCGCGTCGCGGCTGGTATGCGCGCGCCGAGCGCACGTTGTTGCTACCCAAGCCATTCAGGTGGGCCTAACCTTGGAATCCATGGCCCGAACGGCGGACCCAATCTTCATTGTTTCATCTGAGCGTTCAGGGAGCAACCTGTTGCGAGTCTTGCTGGGTAATCATTCGCAGTTGCATGCCCCGGTGGCTCCGCAGTTCTTGATGAACTTTGCACCATTGGTCCCTTACTACGGCGATTGGAACGATGCGGAAACGGGGCGTCGATTGGTCGGCGACATGACTCGTCTGGCAGGCCATGAGCAATATGCGTGGCAAGTGTCGGAACCTGACCGGAATCAACCATTCCGCGGCTGGTTGGATTGTTTCCACTGGATGTACGCGCAGGACGCCGAGCGAAATGGCAAAGTTCGGTTTGTGTGCAAAGAAAACAAACTGTTTGATTTTGTCGCCGAACTGGCGAACTACTATGCGCAACCTCGATTCATCTATTTGTACCGGGATCCGCGCGCCTACGTGGCGTCGTGGTTGCAGGTTCCATTGCTGTCGCAGTCGGAATATGTGATCGCGCGACGCTGGAGCGAGGAACAGCGACAATGCTTGACGGCCTTCATCACCTTTCGTCGCCCGTTCTTTGCGATTTCCTACGAACGACTCGTGGCCGATACTCGGAGTCACATGGAGTCTCTCTTGCGATTTGTGGGGGAGCCTTGGGAAGAAGCCTGTGCTCAAACGGACCCGCAAGCGGCGCAGGAAGCAGCCCGCAATCCGTACTGGAAAAACCTCGACAAGCCGATCGATTCCAGCAAGCTTGACGAGTTCCGGCGGCGCTTGACGACTGGCCAACTGCGCTTGATTGAGTCGGTCACCAGGCACGAAATGCGGACGCTCGGCTATCCACTTTTGACCACTGCCGACTGGAAACCCAGCCGGTGGTTTTTTGCCAAAGACAAACTCGTCCATTATTGGCGAGCGTGTAAACAGCGGTGGCGTCATCGAAACTCGATCGGGATGTTGCGCGACCGCGCCAAATTGATGGATCAGATACGCGAACAGCGAAAAGCGGAAATTGGTGAACCGTTGGCGATGGGGGAGCACCACTAGCGCATGGCTCGCTGGCGTCAATGGCTTCGCTACGGTGAACGATACGTGACTGCCTGGATGGGGCTGCGCGCCCCACCGTCGTTCTTGATCATCGGTGCGCAAAAGGCAGGGACCACCTCCCTATTCCAGTACTTGGCGCAACACCCACAGATTGTC
>DAOLCX010000738.1:0-2071 GCA_035327685.1 Pirellulaceae bacterium
GAAGCACTTTGCCGACGCAACGCACCAGCTAATGAGGACTTGCTGCACACACCCTTCACGCGATCTGTGAACCGCTGCCTACTTGCTAGCCAAGGCACCATCGGCGCCATCCACGCAAGAGGCAATCGTGCGGTTTGATCAATGGGCGCTCCTGAAAACCGAAAACCGAGTCTGACCCCAATCCCCTTAAGGCATGACCGATAAACTGATCACCATTTTGCGGTCAACACGCGGAGGATGCGGGTCCAGATCGTCACGGGGAATCCGGCCAGCGTTCTAACCTGATCCTCCACCCGCTGCATAGCGCGGCGCAACATGGGAGAGCGGCCAATCGATTGGATCTCCGCATCAGCCTTGAGTGCTTTTTGCAAGGACTTCAGCAGGCCTTTGCGCCGCTCACGCGATGCTGTTGGGCCAATGTGCGTGAACTGGTGAGCCGTGTGTTCGACCGCGCGCAAGTAGCGCCGTAATGCCTCGTAATAGTCTATCGTGCCAAAGTCCCGAAACAGGCCGATTTGACGCTGGACTTCGCCCCACTCGCCGCGCTGCATCAGGGCCAAGGTAAACCATAACCTTGTCAACTCGGAATTCTCGTCAGTCTGCAGGCGTGGGTCGCCTAATGCCGACCCGGCCATCTCCAGCACCGTATCCCAATCTTCCAAGCTACTGGCAACACGAATCAGTTGAAACCACTGGTAATTCGACAACTGGGTGTGTTCGCGCCAGGGGGTAATCCAATTCCTCAGCCAGCGATATCTTGCTTTGTCGCCCCCTGCCGAATCCAATACGTACTCAGCCGCAGCAGCCCAACTGGCATCTTCTGACGTGATATCGGCCAATCGCGACTTAATCAATTGATGACCGCCTCGCGAATCTTCGTGCGTGGCGACGTTGATCAACAACGACTGACAGGCTTCATGCCAGGCTGCATTCGCAGGTGAGGCATTCGCCAGGTGATCAAACGCTTCCGCCACCGCCGCCGTGCCTGCGGATATCGCACCCCAAGCCCACAACTGCCCTACCTCAGCGTGGTCATCTACCGCCATCATCTGGCTCATGACCTGACTGGCTTGCGGAAGCAACCCGCGCGGTTCCATCTCTGAAATCGCCTGGCGTTTGACCCCGAGCAAAGCGTCGCGGTCCTCCAGCAACTGACCAAAAATCTTCAGTGCCTGGTCCCGCTGAGCGCGCGCCAAGGCCAGCCGCATTTGACCCAACAGCCAAATGCCATTCGAAATGTATCTGGCTACCCGCTGTAACATGCGCTCCGTATCATCCAGGCGCCCATCTTCCAAGTACAAGTCCAGCAGTTGTCCGACGCCAAATTCGTATTTTGGATCGAGTTGAATGGCTTTCTCAAAACACCTGGTCGCCTCCACTTTTTGTTCCTGCCGCAGCAGCGAATCGCCGCGATAACCCCAACACACCGCGTTACCCGGGGCCGTGCGGACCATCTGTTCAACCGCGCGATGATACTCCGGCCAATCGCCAGTCCGCTCAGACCAATCCGCCAGTCGATGCCACAATGACGCCGAATCGGGATCGTCCGTCAGCATAGATTTCAGACGCTCGATTGCCGCTTGCAACGACCGATAGTCGGCCAACAAATCCAATTCACACACCTGCAAGGCTCGTGTGGGTCGGCCATGGATCAGAGTTTGACAAGTGGCGATAGCCTGATCAAACTCGCCAATCTCAGCGAATAAGTAGGCTTTGCGGTGCAGGACATCCGTGGCCAATGGGTTAATCGCCAACGCTTGTTCCAATGCATCGTGTCGCTCTTGCCAGGTTTCTCCGGTGTGCGGCAGAACATCGACCAGTAAAGTCCAAGAGTGAATCTCTTTTGGGCGTTGTTGAGTCAGTCCACGCGCTGCCTCAATCACTAACTCCGGCCGTTCTAGTTTTTGCACCCATTCGCGCAAACAATCCCAAGCATAGCCAAAATCATGGCGCAGGCTGACCACTTCTGTCATCGCCTGCACGGCTTCATCGGATCGCTTTTGTTGCCAGTAGATTTCGGCCAGGGCGCAGCGGACCACAGGTTCTCGAGGCATTTCGGCCTGGCTCTTTT
>DAOLCX010000739.1:0-2068 GCA_035327685.1 Pirellulaceae bacterium
ACCATCGCCCAATTCGTTTTTGTTCAGACCCCATTGGGCGATATCTACATGGTGCGCCCCCCAGTCCGTGAACTTCCCACCGGAGTATTCATACCACCAACGGAATTCGTAATGACAGCGCCTTTCGCGAAATGCGTGCCGTGGGGCAGGGCCCTGCCACATTTCCCAATCCAAATGTTCGGGCGGATCGACCACTGGAAATGGACCGCCGGTCGGGCTTCCATCGATGCCGACGATCACCTTTTGAATGTCCCCTAACAGCCCTTTGCGGACCATGTTTACGGCCCGCAGAAAGCGCCCTGCATCACTGCGTTGCTGAGTCCCAATGAAGAACACCAGACCGCGATGCCGGTCGCAAGCGCGGCGAATCAGCTGATTTTCTTCCAGCGTCAACGACAGCGGCTTCTGACAAAATACGTGCTTGCCCGCCGCCAACGCTTCCAGGGCAATCTTCACGTGCCAATGGTCGGGTGTGACGATACTGACCACATCGATATCGTTGCGGTCCAGAATGCGGCGGTAGTCACCGTAAGCATCGGCGGTCCCTTTTCCAATCGCTGGATCGTTCTGGGCATTCGCGGCATGGTTTGCATCCACATCACACACGGCCAGTATATCGCCAAACCGGGCATGTTCGCGCGCGTCGCCTGTCCCCATACTTCCGACGCCGATACAGCCAATCCGCGGCCGATCGTTTTTCGATCGCGGTGTAAATTCCGGTTGCGTCCACGGTACATAAGGCACGGCCAAAATGGCTGCCGCCGATGTGGAGCCGGTTTTCAAGAACTCGCGCCGATCAACTCGTGTCGCTGGCAACAGTGCGGAATTTGTTGGCATCATCATTGTTCCCCTTTGAGATTTAAGGATAACGGAGCCAGCGGAATTGCACAATCAGTCGGACTCCGTCGGGTAGCCTAAATTGACTGGGAAGTGGTGACCGCGAGCGCGGCAAGGGAATGGGCGCCTCATATATTGCCCGTTTTGGCGTCTTCCACCAAGTGGAAGGTTCTTGTCGGATGTTGGAAATGCGACCTACCCACATCGACATGAAGACGGTCGAGCGCATGTGGACGGTCGAGGTTTTTTTGCCGGTGGAAGCTGATTCCGAGTTCCCTATCGCGGACTGAGCCGCCGAATGGCGCTCGCCCGCAAATACGATGGACATGGAGGTTTCCAATCTCGTAACCGTTCACGAAACGCACCAGAACTAAGCTTGGCCATGAATACCTTGAACGGTTACCCAATCTCGAATTTCAAATCGTGTTTCCGCCCACTTTGACAATTCGTCCAATGCTGATATCTCGGCGGGGAACTACGCAGCGGGCAGTTTCCGCTCGCTCGTGGATGATCGGCTTTCACGAAAAACAAATTCGGGCAACGAACGATTGAGAAACGTTCACGGGCCGAGTGCTGTTCCATTTTTCCGGAAACAAACTCGAATCGGAGAACAGGCGATGGCCCTAAACGTGGACCTGGTCCCATGGAGCCACGGCAAATCTCAACCTGGGTGTGAACGGTTACACGGTTGCCAAGCGGCGATACGATTTTGGCGACGGTTTCTGGCCAAACGTTCGTCAAAATCGGTGTGCTCGCCAAAATGGGTAGTTCCTGCAGCCTGTGAATTCGCTGGAAACCGTGGGCGGGATAGGGCGGGATAACCTACCCTTGCTTATGACCGAGGAAGTTGCCAACAAATCGATCGGGAGTCGTCGGGTAGCCGAACTGGACGCGCTCCGGGCGCTGGCTGCGATCAACCTGATGCTGTTCCATTTCACGCATGTGTACAGCGTTAAGTACGGATATTCCTCGCCGCTCGGCTGGGAATGGCCTTACGGCAAGTATGGCGTGCAGTTGTTCTTTATGCTCAGCGGACTGGTCAACGCGATGGTGTTGACTCGGATCGGCAGTGCGGCGGAATTCTTGGGCCGGAGAATGATCCGCATCTTACCGGCCTATTATCTGGTCATCGGTTTGAATCTTGTCTTGTTGACCTGGCTTCCGCTCAGTCTGCAGGGCAGTTACACCTGGGATCAAGTCCTCGCCAACTTGACTGTCGTTCCCAGTTTGT
>DAOLCX010000740.1:0-2064 GCA_035327685.1 Pirellulaceae bacterium
TTTTTCGGGGGCGGGGACAGTAAGCCCCCGCCGTTTCTTTTGCCTGTTCGTCCATGGATGCCGAATGACAAATTCATCAGGTAAGGCAATTCACTGCGGATGAATCAAAATCGGCACATCGAACCGTGGGGAGTCGTTGTTTTCAAGCATGAGGCGTTCCTTTGGCAGGGCCAACAGGCTGTTAAGTCGTGCTGCAGAACTGAACAATAAAACAGTGTTGCAATCTACCCGAATCCAAAAGTGCGTTTGAAGCCAACCATCGCCGTGTCAATCGCCCAAAAATGGGCACAGGAATGGTCACGAAATTGGCCTGGCTGAGGCCCAATACGATCCGGAAATGTTGACGTCGTCTCTTGCGTCAATCACAATATTAAGTGGAACATCGATAACGAGAATCGCCATAAACTATCGAGATGGTGAAATGCTCATTTTGATCGTGTGCGGATTCTCGAACTCAAGACGATAGAGATTTTGGGAGAGGCCACCATGATTTTCGGATTGTCACGTCAGTCGTTTTTTCTACCATTCCTTGTTATCGCGATTTCATGGTTTGGAGCGGTTTCAGTCGATGCCCAATCTTGCAATTGCACTTTTTGTTTAGGAGGCCTGGTCCCGCAGGATCCGCGTCCCGATCCAAACGGTCCGCAGTTTTTCCAGCTTTCCGGATTCCGCTGGACTCAAACTGCAACAAACGGGCCTGGAATCCAGCGAGGTGACCCCATTACTTTGACCTGGGGCTTTGCCCGCGAGTTAACGGGCTCCACATTTATTCCCAATTTTGGGCCAGGTACGGGCGCCGGGGCCAACAGCAATCTGATCGCCCGCATGGACCAGATTTACGGCAGCGGACCTGGCGGCACTAATTTGACGTTGCGGCCGTGGTTCCAGCATTACCAGTCGGTATTTAATCGCTGGAGTGAACTGAGCGGCATCACGTACGTCTATGAAGCGAACGACGATGGGTTGGCTTTTAATGATCTCAATCAGTCACAAGGCGTCTTGGGTGTTCGAGCCGATATTCGCATCGGTGGCCGATCGATCGATGGCAACAACGGCGTTTTGGGATTCAATTTCTACCCGCTGAATGGCGAGATGGTAATCGACACCAACGATTCGTTTTTTAACAATACCAACAACAATTCGCGCCGTTTGCGGAATGTGGTGGCCCACGAACACGGACATGGACTCGGATTCGCCCATGTGATTCCCACCAACCAAACGAAGTTGATGGAGCCGGCTTTTACTGGCAGTTTTGACGGCCCCCAATTGGACGACATCCTGGCCTTGCATCGCAATTACGGGGATCGGCTGGAGAAAACTAACGGCGGTCTGGGGAACGATACTGCCGGTACAGCATACTACCTGGGCTCGGTCACCAACATCACCGCGTCGATCGGCAATCACGGCAGCACCGTCCAGGTGTCGCCGACGCAATCCGATTTTGTCAGTATCGATGGCACAACGGATGTGGACTATTTCCGGTTCTCCGTCGATGGCAAATCGCTGGTCGATATTGTTTTGACCCCTCAAGGCCCCACCTACAATCAAGGCCCGCAGGGAGGGTCATCCGCGCCGTTTAACGCCGCCGCACAAAATGACCTGATGCTGACGTTGTTTGCCCAGGACGGCACGACGATTCTGGCGCACGCGAATGCTACCGGATTGGGCGGTTCGGAGGTGATCTCGTACCTCGTAAACGCCGCGGGTAGCTATTTTGTTCGCGTGATGGGCTCTGTCGATGCGGTCCAGTTGTACCGTTTGCAAATCACAGGTGGACTCGTCATTCCGGAACCGGCTGGCGGACTGGTGCTGTTGGTGTTCAGCGCGACAGCTCTCTTACGGCGGCGGCGAACGGCCCGCTAAACGGGTAGTTGTGCACCTCGTTCACCGAAAGGCCAATATCTGCGACTGTGTAACGGCATCTTGTTCCGCAAGAGGGTGGTAGGGCGCTGAGAAGCAAGTCGTTCGACAAAACCCATTGGCTTGGTCGAGTCTGCGACACCCACTGTGTTTCGATCTACAACAAGACGACTTGCGGAACGCACCAGAACCAAGCTTGGCCAT
>DAOLCX010000741.1:0-2053 GCA_035327685.1 Pirellulaceae bacterium
GGAGTTTTACCAATCTCGGTCGCTTTGTGCTCAATGCCATGCCAAACAGAATCGAGACTACGAACACGGTGCGCATGGAGGCATGACGGGTTATTGGGATCGACAGCAAGGGGCTGTGGTGCGGAAGACGTGTGTGGACTGTCACGATCCGCACTCACCGAAATTCCCGGCCATGCATCCGACGTTTAAACCGCTCGACCGGTTTCTGCCTGATAGTTCACCGTCTCATTCGGGAGGGGCACATGACTGAACCACGTCAATCGGAAAGCCAACCAGGGACCGCCCCGTCCAAGCCAGTCGGTCGTTCGCTGCCGATAGTCGGCCAGGTTTCCCGACGCACTGTTGTCAAAGGGCTGGGCGCCACGCTGGGACTCGGCGCGTTTGCTGTCGCGGCTTCGCCGTTACTGGAAAAACGCAAAGACCTGAGTGCGGCCGAGTTCATGCAGCAACACTACAAAGAGTTGAACGACGAAGACAAGCAGACGATTTTTCGCCGCTTGGAAGACGAGGCTCAAGAGCGGTATGGGGCCGAAGTAAATATCACAGACCATCCACCGCAACCCGGCGTGCGTTACGGATATGCCATCAATCTGAGTTTGTGCAACGGAAATGGCAATTGCATGGAGGCTTGCCACCGCGAGAACAACCATGACCGCGCGACCGGGCAAAGTTATATCCGCGTGTTTGAAATGCCCAAAGGAACTCAGGATCTGGCGCAAGGGACGACGAGCTACGATCATGCCGTTCCCCAGCCGGACAAATACTATCTGCCCGTGCAGTGTTTTCAATGTGACAATCCGCCTTGCGTCGATGTATGTCCGGTGGAGGCGACCTGGCAGGAAGAAGACGGCATTGTGGTGGTCGATTACAACTGGTGCATTGGCTGCCGCTATTGTCAGGCAGCCTGCCCCTATCATGCGCGGCGGTTCAATTGGAAAACACCCGACATTCCAGCGGACGAGGTCAATCCTGACCAGAGTTACTTGTCGAACCGGATTCGCCCGCAAGGCGTGGTGGAAAAATGCCATTTCTGTTTGCACCGTACCCGCGAAGGGCGATTGCCCGCCTGCTTGGAAGCTTGTCCCACGGGAGCCCGTATTTTTGGGAATTTGCTGGACCCCAACTCGACCATTCGCTGGGTGTTGGCCAATAAACGGTGCTTCGTGTTGAAGGAAGAGCTAGGAACTCGCCCGATGTTGTTTTATTTCTTCGATTGAGGTGCTGCATGGCTGCCGGTCCAACATCTTCAACCACTGATTTGTCTGTTACTGAACAACCTTCACATTGGTCGAGCTATCCCCGTTTTGTGTGGGAGTCGCTGAAGGCGGCAACGGATGGTACCTGGGCGTTTTATGTCTGGATGACGTTCTTGACCGCCGTGTGTCTGGTAGGGGTCAATGCCTGGGCTCACCAGGTTGCCAGCGGGATGATCGTCACGCATTTGACCGACCACGTGAGTTGGGGATTTTATATTGCAAATTTTACGTTTGGCGTCGGCCTGGCGGCGGGAGGTGTGATGATGGTCATTCCCGCTTATTTATACCGCAATCGAGCGATGCACGACGTAGTGATTCTGGGCGAACTTTTGGCGATTGCCGCGATTGTGATTTGCGTGTTGTTTATCGTCGTTGACATGGGCCGCCCTGATCGTTTCTGGCACATCATTCCGGGCTTAGGCCGATTCAATTGGCCCGTGTCGATGTTGACCTGGGATGTGATTGTGCTGAATGGCTATTTGCTGCTGAACCTGCACATTTGCGGTTACTTGTTGTACATGCGTTATCTTGGAAGAGCCCCCAACCCTCGGTGGTATATTCCTTTTGTTTTTCTGTCGATCGCTTGGGCCATTTCCATTCATACCGTCACGGCTTTTTTGTACCAGGGTTTGGGAGGCCGTCCATTCTGGAACTCGGCCTTATTGGCGCCTCGCTTTTTGGCATCCGCATTTGTATCCGGACCAGCGTTCTTGATCGTAACGATGTTATTGCTGAAGAAGATTGCCAAGCTAAGCGTCCCCGATCAGGCCATCCGGACGTTGTTGCAGATTATGCGC
>DAOLCX010000742.1:0-2039 GCA_035327685.1 Pirellulaceae bacterium
AGCCTGGCGGGGTGATTCGATCCTGTTTATTCGAGTCAACCAATTGCGTTCCTTTGCGCCCCTCTGTGCCAGTGTCACGGCCGTGTTGGTTGATGTCAATGAATCAGTTGTCGTATTTGCGGTGGACGGCCATTGGGACGTTTCGGATCCGGATATTCGCGCCGGTTTTGAACATTTCCTTAAAAACCGCACGCATGGGCAGGCACCATCGCAAGAAAAGCTGAGGGAGCGATCGCCGAACCAATTATTTGCCTATATTGCACATCAAATCACGTGTGCATGGAGCGAGGCATACGCCAGGCCCGGGCTCGGTAACGACACGTTCAATCGCTCTGAAGGCGGGAAAGAATAACCGACATTTTGGGTCGCTTGGCATCGACAAACAGCCAAGGTTTGGCGGCAATAGAAAACCGGTTGCGTTGATCATTGCGAAATCGAAAGACTCGGTCCAAATACGATTCAATTTGCAAAGCCTGATCCATCGCCCGTTGCAATTCGAGTTCGTTCGGCGAAACGGACCAAACTACGATTTCGATTTCAAACTGGCGGTTAGCCAATTGGCCGATCGCATCGCTGACGATTTGCATTGCGTTGGGGCCGAGGATGTTATCGCTGCCCGAGCCCAAGCGTTCGAAGGAATCGAACACAATCTGACTTTGCGTCGTTTCGGCCTGATTGACTTGGAAATGAAACCTCATTTCGGTGAGGAATCTTTGAAAATCTTCCTCGCGGCGATTGATTACTCGTTCTCCATTGTCCGTTTGGTCAGGCCCTTTTTCCCGGCGGTCGTTCTCGTCACGCTTGGGAGACGGAATGGCATAGACTGGCGAAGGGGCGACGCGGGGGATGTTCTGATCGGATCGGGTTCCCCAACGATTTCCTTCACTACCCGTCCGTTTGAAGGCCCGGACGAAGGAACCGGTCCCGGTGTACATGTTCGCACCGGTTTGGTCTTTCGCCAGCGAGTTCAGCACGATAAAAAAAGCCAGGAGTGCCGTCATTGTATCGCCGAATGACACCAGATAAGCTTTGCTGGGCTTTTTCGGTGGTGGTTTTGGTTTGCGGCTCATTAAGGACTCCCCACATAGCGGGAAATCACAATTCTCAAGTTCCGCGAGCCAAGGTCAGGGGTCCGCACGATCCCCAGCCCCAATTGTCCGGGCCGTGCTCCCTCGGCATCGATCAAATAGGACGTCAGGCGAGCAGCAGCCTGCGCATGGGCCGGGTCGGAAAACTGAATCGTGGCTTGAAAGGGAATGTCTTGCAAGAGTTTCGCCAATGAGGCACACAGGTTTTGCCCGGATGTCGTGATCTCACCTTGATCGTTCAAGAGCCGGTTCAGCTCGACATCAAAGTAGTGCTTTGTCCATTCAGGCTGTTTCTGATCGGTCTTGGCCAATGCCTCGAGTCCTTTCCCAAACGACTCAATGGGAGGAGTGTCCATGATCGGCGGCATTTCTGCGCCACGTAAAGCGATCCGCGCCGCAGGTGGTCGAACGCGCGAGATCCAGGCGTCCTTCGATAGCCCCTTGACTGTGACACCGGTCACGCCGGTAGCCGCACTGTTTTTCGTGATCGACCTTTCGACACGATCAAACTTTTCTGGCTCGGTCGTGGAAAAGGTCAGTAGGAGAATAAAGAAGGTCATCAGGAGGGTAATGACGTCGCTATACGTCATGAACCAAGGTGGAATCTCGTCGCGTTGTGGCGGAAACTTTACTTTCTTGGCCATGGTTCCGCTCCTACGTAGCTTCTTGGAGCTCGTTGCGACGTTTCGGTGAAAGGTAAGCAGCCAGATATTCTTCGATGGCGCGTGGAGCCAGGCCTTGAGCCAGTCCGACCAGACCAGAGATCATCAGTTCGCGAATCATGACTTCTTCTTTGCTGCGGTTTTCCAGTTTTGCAGAGAGTGGGATGCAGGCCACGTTGGCGATGATTGCCCCATACAACGTGGTCAGCAATGCAATTGCCATGCCTCCACCAATTTGGCTGGGGTCATCCAGCGACCGCAACATTTGCACCAGGCCGACTAATGTCCC
>DAOLCX010000743.1:0-2030 GCA_035327685.1 Pirellulaceae bacterium
CGTTCTGGGCTTCCGCCTTTCGAACCCGGACATCTCTGCAGTCCATTGATGCAAAGACGAGGCAGGTTTGAAGGGTGACATCAACGTAATTGGGTATGGGATAGCAGATTCATGTACGCCATTATTTCAGACGGTGGCCGACAATATATGGTGGCCGAAGGTGAAGTGATTGACATCGACTATCGCGAAGCGGAAACCGGGAGCGAACTGGTTTTTGACCGAGTCCTGGCGTTGTCAAAAGACGACACATTTACGTTAGGTCAGCCAGTCGTTGCCGGTGCCAAAGTGTTGGCCACGGTGAAGGAGTCCGTCAAAGGCGATAAAATCTATATACAAAAATTTCGCCGACGAAAGAATGTTCGACGTCGAACCGGTCACCGTCAGAAATATTTGCGTGTGGAAATCACGAAGATTGCCGGTTAATCGTCGCCAGCGGCTGATCGAGTTTCTCGCTCGCGATCACCAGCCATCTGGCGGATGGTCAAACCAGGGTAAATCAAGTTAGAGCCCACGAGCCTTGCGCACAGCGGGCTACTGTCCCGCGAGTGAGAGTTGACATGAATCGCGTGCAATCTGCTCCTCCGCCAGAGTTGGTAACTTGTGGATTGGTTGGCCAATCTCCGGCAATACAAGCCGTTTGGCATTGGTTTGGAGTGGCACGGCGATGCCCCGACCCATTGCTGATTTTGGGGGAAACGGGAACGGGCAAACGGAGATTGGCCCAATTGTTGGCGGAACTCGATCATGCCACCACAGAAGTCGAGGAAATCCACGCGCCCTCTCTGTCCCATGCCGACCAGGCACATCGTTGGCAGGAATGGGTCCGGCGGATTGGCGAAGTGAGCCGATCCCCAGATGCAGGAGCCGCACGTTTCGCTCTGGTGTTGCATGAGATTCACGAATGCGCTGCCAGCCTCCAATATCAAGTAGCTGGTTGGCTTTCCTCGCGCACTCAGTTCGTTGGATCGTCAGCGCCGCGCTTGCCGGTGAGGGTAATTGCCGTTTCGTCCTCTAATTTGGTGGACGCGGTTGCACAAGGCACGTTCTCAAAGGAACTCTACTGGCGACTTAATGTCTTACCGATCGTCCTTCCACCTTTACGGCGTCGGCCCGAGGATTTGCCGCTGATCATCGAATGGATCGGGGAACGCTGGCGAGCGGCTCATGAGCCCACAATCAGCGGCGTCGATGCAGCCGCACTCAAAGCGATGCGCCACTATAGCTGGCCGGGCAATCTCCACGAATTGGTGAGTTGCTTGCGTGCGACGGCACTGATGGGCGGAGACCGAATCCTGACGGCGGACGATTTGCCGACTGCAATTCGAGACCAAGGCGCCACGGCGGCTGTCACGGCAGCGTTGGGCGGAGCCAGCCCCGAATCGTTGGCTCGCGAATACGTGCAACACAGCCTGGGACAAAGCGATACGGACAGTCGGGAGTTGTTCCAGGCGATTGTGCAACCGATCGAACGACAATTGATCGCTCAGGTGTTGCAATCATGCGATCAAAAGCAAGTGCGAGCTGCAGAACGATTGGGAATCAGCCGCAATACCTTGCATAAGAAAATCAAAGAGTTCGGTCTGACCGCGACCGACTGAAATTCGCTCCCAGGGTGCAGTTTGTCGAGCAGGGGCAAGCGTTATTGTCCCTCCATCCCTGCTACAAGTTTCGTGTCCTGAGCAGCCATGCTGCCGCACGCAAATCTTACCTTGGAAAGCTTGAATCGACCAGAAATTGAGGTCAAGCGTCAATAATCTGGGGGAGTGTTGCTGTCCTGATTAAGGGAGAACGAACGAGTTCCCACCGATTTGCCCCCGTTTCTCACACGGCTGATTGAAGTTGGGTTCGGGGACGTGCGCATTCGAATCTGTGGCTCTTCACTGTGGCGCGGTTGATCAAAAGCTGGCCTTGAGCCCTTGGTGGAAGCGGTTTGACGCCGAGTTCGGGTCTATTGATGAGGCAATTTGAGGATTCTCACTCATCGTATGCACACCCCTAGCGCTGTTGGTATTCGAAAGGATTATTTTGGA
>DAOLCX010000744.1:0-2030 GCA_035327685.1 Pirellulaceae bacterium
TGGGGTATAAGCCCATGCACGCTTTCCAGGCGTGTGCCTTAAACCGCTCAGCCATCCGTCCGGCTCAGATCAGCCTGATTAGTTGATTATGACAATTCGATCTGATTTTGACAGCCCCAACGGTCCTGGAGTTCGCGCCGTATTTACTCTCGACCGTCCCCCTTGAGTGGACCTCAGCCCCGTCCTACATTGCCTGTTTGCGAATTTCAAGACAATATTCATCGTGACTTGCCTCAAGGCACGAACAACTGGCGGCGAGGCGCAAGCAGGGCCTGGTCGCGATGAAACGGTCCGGCGGATCACTGTAGAGGAACGAGTGAGTCACTACGAACGAACACACGTGGCGTTGGTCGGCATGGGGAATGTCGGAACGGGTGTCGCTCGACTGTTGCTTGATTTAGGGGATCGGACGGCGCGTTATGCGGGGCGGACACTGTGGATCAATCATATTGTCGTCCGGGACTTGCACAAACCGCGCGCTGCCGACTTGCCGACAAATGTATTGACCAACGACTTGCAACGGCTGTTGAACGATCCCCAAGTCACGGTGGTAGCGCATCTGGTCGGCGGGGTCGAACCGGCCCGGACGATTTTGTTGAAGCTATTGGAAAGCGGCAAAGACGTGGTGACGGCGAACAAAGCGCTGCTGGCCGAACATGGCCCCGAACTGTTCGACCGGGCTCGCGAACTGGGTCGATCCATTGCCTTCGAAGCCGCCGTGGCCGGGGGCATCCCGATTGTGGCCAACCTTTCCCAATGCCTGTGTGCCAATCGAGTGTTGCAGATGGACGGCATTCTGAATGGGACCTGCAATTTCATCGTGACGAAAATGGACGAAGAGCGTGCCGATTACCGGGCGGCATTAACCGAAGCGCAACAGCGTGGATTCGCCGAACCCGATCCGACACTGGATATTGACGGGTCGGATGCGGCTCAAAAGTTGGCAATTCTGGCGCACCTGGCTTATGGGGCGCGCGTCTCGTGGCGGCAGATTCCCCGGCGGGGAATTGAGCAGCTCAAACTGGATGATTTTGCTCGCGCGCGGGTGTTGGGATACCGCATCAAGCTGATCGCCTGTTCGCACATCGGCGACGACGGATTGCATCTGTTAGTGTCGCCAATGTTGGTTCGCATTGGCACGCCGTTGGCGGAAGTCCGTGAAAATTACAACGCCGTCCGCGTTGTGGGGGACGCCGTGGGGCCGGTCTTTTTTCACGGGCAGGGGGCCGGGGCCATGCCCACCGCTTCGGCCGTCGTCGCCGATATGATCGACACCGCCGTGGGGCGCACGGCGCTTACCTTTCAAACGCTGAAGTTGTGGTCGGAAACAGAGGCCCCGATCGAGATGGCGCGGCCTGAGACTTTCGCGGCTCGGTTTTATATTCGGTTCATCGTATCGAACCGCCCAGGGGTTTTGGCGCAATTGGCAGGTGTGTTGGGAAAACACAAGGTATCGATTGCGACGGTGTATCAAGAGAGCCACGATGTCTTGGTGCCCGACGATGTGCCCTTGGTGGTGTTGACGCATCGCACGTCGCAGGAAGCGGTGCGTCGAGCAGTGGACGAGATTGCGGGACTGACCGTCGTGCAAAACGACTACGAATTGCTGCCGATCCTCGACGAGCAGTTCGCTTGACCGAGGTAACCCGAAATATAGCGGAAGGGCGTGATTGTAGAGCAATTGTCCTCAATTGCTTTTCTTCCGAGGATGGTCAACCTGCCAGGGCTTCGAACCATGGTGAACCTTTGTTCTACAATGCTGTGATTGATTACTAAACGACAAAGGAGTGAAACGTTGAAATATGCAATTGTGATCCCCGATGGCTGCGCCGATGAACCGCAAGAATCGTTGGGTGGAAGAACGCCATTACAGTCCGCCCGTACTCCGGCGATGGACGAGTTAGCTCGGTTGGGTTGTGTCGGCCGCGCCAATCACACGCCGCGCGAGTTTCTGCCTGGATCGGATGTGGCCAATCTCAGCTTGCTGGGATATAACCCCCATCAGTACTTTTCCGGCCGCGCGCCTATCG
>DAOLCX010000745.1:0-2029 GCA_035327685.1 Pirellulaceae bacterium
ATTCCAGTATCGATCATCGGCCTGTCCCGATTTGGGAAACAGAAACAAAATGACCCCAACCATTGCCAGACAACCCGCCAAGCGCGCAGCGAGTTGGAACGACTCAAACTTGTTGATTACCTGTGTCTGGCATCGCGAATGAATGACCATCATGACGACCTCGGCGTTGTGAACGTTGAATGTTATGGCGTCTCGCTGCTGATACAGCGGTCCTAGCTCACATGGCGCCATCACGTCCGAGAACCGGACTGAAAAAAAGTAACCGTTCACGAAATGTAGGATGCGTGGAGCAAGTCGATCGACAATACACACTACCTTGGACGAATCAATTTGCGACACTCACAGGGTTTCGATCTACAACAAGACGACTCGCAGAACGCACCAGTACCAGGATTGGCCGTCAATACTGTGAACCGTTACGACAAGTATTCGCAGGGCTGGTTCGACGTAGTCGAGGCATTTTAGCGTACTTTGTCGTTCAGCTCACACCGAACAGAACTGCGCCCTCATGTCTTCCGTGGGGTACAATCCTGGCGGACAGAGTTTATAATCCCTGTCCGTCGTTGGTCGTGACGTTGGCGGGCATTTTAGTGTCATTCAAGTTGTTCGGAAGAGTCGCGAACTCGACGCGATACAGGCAATCGACCTTGGCGCGGTGCGGGAGCGCGATTCACATGTGTTTCAATGCGACTTCAAGCATGGTTGCAGGTGGTTGTGCCTACGGCGTGGCGGGGTATCTGTTGCGGCGCGACAACCCGCGACTGAAGTGGAGTGCGGTGGCCTTGATGGGTATCACCGCCATGCAATGGGTCGAGGCTCTGCTGTGGTTGGACGGCCCCACGCCCCATGGTATGGTCAACCAGTTGTTGACCATATTGCTGATTCCTGTGGCGCTGTTGGCACAGGCCTGGTGTCCACTGTTTGGCTCGACGTTTGACCTGCCCGTGCGTCGGCGTCGTGTGCTGTTTTATTTACTGTTGGTGCTCGGATTGTTGATCGTTGTATTGGCTCGGCTTACGTACCATCCTACGCACACGCAAATCACGCCCGAGGGACATTTGAACTGGTATTCGCCTCGAAATCCGCCCGTGTTCATTCCATGGTGGTATGGACTTTGGGCATTCGTCATTGGGGCCCCGTTCCTGTTGTGGTGGCGTCCGTTCTGGCAAGCGTTGCTCATCTGTTCGTGGGGCTGGCTGTGGGCGACCCTCAGTTACCTGTTCACCGACAGTGCCGCCAGTCATTGGTGCTTTTTTGTGACGTTCTACGCCGCCTTCGTGCTCGTGTATTCCTTCATGGTGCGAGATCAGCCGAATCCAGACGGGCCGTCGCGAGAATCACAGGAAGAATTCGTGGGTGCGGATGCCTAGTGGAGTATTGGGGATGCAGGGTGCTGCCAAGCATGTGTAACGACTACGCCAGCGCGTCAGGAATGCAAATAACGGCAAACAGGCTGAGTCCGCGTTTCCGATAGTATTCAATTCGCCATCGCCAGCATTTATAATGTCCGATGTTCGATGGGTGGCGGTCTGCGGTGTGACAACGAACGCCACTGCGGCACCGCCGGTGATTGCCGCAAATGCATGAAATCTCGTCCGGATTGCGCATGGCTTCGCGCCTGGAGGGTATGGGGACATGGCCGAACGCCACGAGTCCGATAGGGACCTTGAATGGTTTGACCACTTATTGGCCGCGGCCCGCGGAGGCGATGATGTAGCGCTTGATCGCTTGATCCAGGATTGCCGCGACTACTTGTTGCTGGTCGCCAACCAGGAGATGGACCTGGCGTTGCAGGCAAAATTGGGAGCATCCGACGTGGTTCAACAGACGCTTGCGGAAATCCCGCGACATATCGAACGATTTCGTGGCGCGTCGCGCGAGGAGTTCTTTGGCTGGCTGCGGCAGGCGTTGCATAACGATCTGCGCGATGCGCGGCGGCGTTTCAAATTGTCCCAGCGCCGGGACGTCAGCCGAGAACAAGGGCTGCATGACTCAGCTGGGTTAGAGCGACCCGTCATTGATCAGCTGT
>DAOLCX010000746.1:0-2021 GCA_035327685.1 Pirellulaceae bacterium
CCATCGTCCATGCCCGGCGCGGCGGTGACGACCTTCTTTCCATCCGGCGCCCCGGCGGCAAATCTGGATGCAACTGCATGACTCAGATATCGTTGGTTATTGTTCTTGTCCACCATAATTAATTCAGGCCCCTTGTCGCGATCGACGACCGCGTACCAATATCTTTCGGTGGACCCCCATCCAAGTCCCTGCAAATCGAATCCCAAAAACGGATGGTGTTCGACGGCCCGTTGCTCGCTCCCCATGTTCCACAATTTCAACTCACCGTCTCGCCCGCCTGAGGCCAGCGTGTTCCCCGATGCCGAGAGCCCCAAGGCCATGATCCAGTTTTCATGGCCTCGCAACACTCGAATCACTTGACCTGAATCGATGTTGGTCATCCGAATTGATTTGTCCCAGCCGGCTGACATCAACAACCAACCGCTGCTGTTGGCGCGAAACGTCAAGGATACGACGGCGGCGTCGTGTTCCGGCAACGACATCTCGAATTGTTTCTTTGTCAAAGACCAGACCGCCAGTGTGCCGTCGAATCGCCCGATAGCGAGATGTTGTTTGTCCGGGCTGATCTCCAAAGCTAAAATCGTGCGGTACAGCGGGTTGTCCTCGTGCAACGATTGCATCCAGGGTTCCTCGGTCCCTCGCTTCAATACCTGGAACTGGCCGCGATCTAACGAAACCGCAACCAGTTCACCATCGTGCGACACGGCAATACAGTTCCCATAATGGGCCCAGCAAACCCATTCTGCCACTTCGGCACCGGTTTCCACTTCGCGGAGCGTCACCAGGCACCCGGGCCGATCGTCCGACAATTCACTGATGAATCGCTGAACACTCACCCAGTATTTGCCGTCGGCACTGAGGGCCACGTCGGTGACGTTCTCGAGAGGCCAGGTTTTGATCGCGGTATTCGAAGCCACGTCCCATTGGATCACTTCGGTAAGGCTGGCGCTGACCGCCCGGTCGCCTCGTTCGAGCAACACGGCAGCACGCGGGGGAGTCTGATGGCCCTCCAGAATCGTCAACCGCTTCCCGGAATCCCAATCCCAAACCGACAATTCGCCCGCGGCCGGCTGGCCGGAGCGATGAGCGTCCGCCGTCACAATCATTGTCGAACCGCGCGGCGCAAAACGGATCGATCTCACTCGCAAACCAAGGTTCGCAGCTCCCGAATACCCCAAGCATTTGTGATAGACATGAAACCATTCCCAGTGCCGCATCTCGACCGGTGTGTCCGCTAACCAGCGCCGCGCCGCCGCCACATCGTTTATGGTCCAATCGCGGTCAGCCAACACTACATTGCGAAAACGGAGATTGAACTCAGCTTGCTGCAACGCCGTTTCTTTTTGCTGTCGTTCTAATTGCTCCTGGATCAGCGCTTGCTCTTTGGCTTGGCGCTGCGATTGTTCTGCCAAACGAGCTTGAGTCTCTTCCTCTTTGGCCTCAACCGCGCTCCGCTCGGCATCTTGAGCGCGGTTCCGAGCCGCATCGGCTTGTTGCCTCGCCTCATCAGCTTCTTGTCGGCGCCGTTCAGCTTCCTGTTCCCGCTCGACCGCCAGTTTCTCTTGCGACTCCGCATATTGCCGCCGCTCGACAGCCACTTGTCGATGGTGCTCGGCGCGTTGCCACTGCACAAAGCTGTATGCCGAGAATCCGATCGCCATCAACACAAAAGCCGCCGCGACCGCGATGACTCGCACGCGCTTGCGGCTGGCGGCCTGCGATGCGGCTTTCGTCGAAGCCCGCACAAATTCGCGAAGCGATTCGGGAAGGCCCGCCACTTTGCGGATCAACGTTTCGGCATCCGCCAAAGGCTTGGCCGCTGTCAATAAATAGTCGGAGTCTTGTTGGCGACGCGCCCACAGGTCGGCCGCCGCTGTCACGCGCGATCGAATCCGCAGCAATTCCTGGTTCTCAGCAATCCATTCAGCGGCTCGCGGCCAGTGACGCAACAAGGCTTCATGGGCCAACCCAATGGTCTGTTGTCCAGCTTCGTCGCGATCGACAACCAACAATCGCGCTCG
>DAOLCX010000747.1:0-2016 GCA_035327685.1 Pirellulaceae bacterium
AGCAGCACCAGCGTATTGGCGGTGACTGGTTCATACGACAAGATCGGCTGCTCAGGGCGGCTCGTCACATAAACCGTCAACCAATCGTCGGAGACTTCACTTCGCGCCAGTTCCGCTAACCAATCCTTAAAACCCGTCTTGAGATCGTCCAACGCGGGTTGGCCATCGCGCAGTACCCATTGGCTGAGCGAATCGTCAATCACCACCACCCGCTCGATTAAGGCTTTCTGACCAAATACCAATTGCACGGAGGATGGCATCAAGGGACGGGCCAGCATCATGCCCAATAAAAACATGGCCAAACAGCGCAGCGCCAACAGAATCAGGTTTTCAATGCGCACCCGGCGGCGATTTTTTTTGTCGTCCTCCAATAAGAAGTCCATGGCTGCCCATTGGACAATCCGATACCGCCGCTTGTTCAGCAAATGAATAATGATCGGGATCGAGGCGGCGGCACCCCCCGCCAATAACATTCCCGGATTCAATAACCACGCCCACATCGTCTATATCCGTCCGGTCAATCGCCGCCGACTCTTCGCTCGAAAACTCAAATAACTTGCCAAGGCACCGTCCAGGGGTTTCGAAGTATCCAACACCACATGATCCACGCCATGTGCGGCACAAACCTTTTTGACTTCCCCCTGATGCCGCTCGAGTGCCTCCAAATAGGACCTCCGCAGCGCGCGTGGCTCCGCCAATAACTGGACGTCCTGTTCCAGTCCTTTGAACAACGTGTTGTCGTCAAAAGGAAACGTCAATTCGTCGCTGTGCAGTACTTGCAACACCACTACCTCATGCCGGCGCAATCGGAATTGACGCAATACACCCTGCAATGCAGGAACGGGCAGCAACAAGTCAGACACTACAATTACCATGCTGCGCTGCCGAACTTGAGCGGCGACCTGCAACAACGACGACGAGATTTCCGTTTCCTGATCACAGCCCCGTTGCTCAAGTTCATGAAACAGTAACTTCAGATGACTGGGATGCGTGCTGGGCCGCAAATTCAAATCCACTTGATTGCTGAACAACACCAATCCCACGGCATCTTGCTGCTGTTGCATCAAATAAGCCAAACTGGCAGTGGCCGTGGCGGCATAGTTATACTTGTTGACGCCATCGGCCCCGGTGTAATCCATCGATTTTGAACGATCCAGGATCAAATGGCACTTGAGGTTGGTCTCTTCTTCAAACTCTTTAATAAACAGCCGGTCGGTTTTGGACCAGACTTTCCAGTCGATGTGCCGCAAGTCGTCACCGGGCGCGTACTCCCGATGCGTGGCGAACTCGACGGCAAACCCATGATACGGACTGCGATGGCCTCCGGTAATAAAGCCCTCGACGACCAACCGGGCGCGAACATCCAAACGCTTGATGCGATCCAGCGTCCGGGAGTCTAAATACCGAGAGCCTTGAGATTCCGATGAGGCCATGATGATCCTGCGCTTATGCTCGCGCAAACGCTAATGCGTGTTCGGGCGCCAGGTCATCCCCCGCGGCCCGCTCGGGCAGATGATCCAACAACCAATTGACGACCGTATCCGTGGTGGTGCCCGTCGATTCAGCATTGAAGTTCGTAATCACCCGATGGCGCAAGACTGGGCGAGCGACAGCGCGGATATCGTCGGTGGTAGCCTGCGTGCGCCCCTCCAGAACGGCCCGCGCTTTGGCTCCCAACAACAAATACTGCACGGCCCGCGGTCCCGCACCCCAACTGACCGACTCGCGGACAATTTCCGGACAATCTCCCTCCGCAACACGTGTGGCCCTCACCAACCGCAACGCGTAATGAATCGAATAGTTGTTTAAAGGTACGCGACGCACCAATTGTTGAAGTCGCAGAATCTCATCCCCCTCCAAGACGTTCGTCACTTCGACTTCTCGCGACGACGTCGTGGACTCGGCAATCGCAAACTCCTCGTCATACGTCGGATACTTGACGAACACCTTGAACATGAACCGGTCCTGCTGAGCTTCCGGCAACGGATAGGTTCCTTCCTGTTCGATCGGGTTTTG
>DAOLCX010000748.1:0-2004 GCA_035327685.1 Pirellulaceae bacterium
GGCTCGACCCCCAAAGCGATCAAAAACCGTACGACGATTTCGTGTCGACGGCGGCAACGATCGGCGAGGCGCTTTCCCTTCGCCGTCAATCGCACTGGCCGATAGGGCTCGGTATCCACCAATCCTTCCGCGTGCAACCGCGAGACAATGCGTGTCACCGTCACATGAGTCACCGCAAATCGACGGGATAAATCGGCAATCCGGCAACTTCCCTGTTGTCCAATCAAGTCCGCAATGGCCTCCACGTAATCCTCTGCCGTCTCTGTGGCGTGGTCCATTCGGGTCCGTCGATGCGACGCCGAATGTGTAGGTTCTTTGGACATCACGATGGTTCCTGTACCTGGTTTTCCGGTGCGGTAAGAATACTCTCTGCCATGTTATACCTTATCATGCATATCGGGCGAGTTGATTTCTACCAGACCAGCTTGGTAGTAGAATCGGGGGTTTCAGAAAAGGTTTGGATGCTGGACAGAATGCTATGGATTTGATTGCTGAGGCCAAGCAGGAAGGCCAACGATGGCGAAAGCGAATTCCCGACGATGTTCCGTTGGTCATTGGTCGCGATGCCGGAGCCTGGTCCGTCGCGTGGGATGCCAGGATCAGCCGCAAGCACGCTCGATTAACTCGGCAGCAAGGGAGATTATTGGTCGAACAGTTGCCGGAAGCCAAGAACCCCGTTTTTTTTCAGGGAGTGGAACTGGCGCGATTCTACGTTTCGCCGGGTCAACATTTTGTCATCGGGCAAACCAGCTTTACCGTTGTGGAGAGCACGGCGCGAGTCACTCAAGAAGTGCCACGTCCGATTCAACAGCGGAATTTTACTTTACAGTTTCTGGAACAAATTCATTATCGGAACGCGCAAGAGCGCATGGCGGCTCTCAGCCAATTGCCCCAATTGGTCACCGACGCTGCCAACGAAACGCAGCTTTACGATTCACTGTCCCGTGTGTTGTTGAACGGAGTGACGCGCGCGCAAACGGTCGCGATCGTCAGTGTCTGGCCGGATGATGCGCGTGTCGAAGTTGTCCACTGGGATTGCCGTTTCGAAATGGAAGGGCCGTTTCAGCCCAGTCAAACCTTGATCTTGGAAGCGATTGCATCAGGTCAATTGGTCTTGCACGTGTGGAGTACCCATCCGGGGACCAGCAGTCGCTATACGATTCAGCAGCGTTCGGACTGGGCCTTTGTGTGCCCGCTCAAGGGTGCGGCGTCAGGCGGCGCACGGATTCGCCAGGCGATTTACATTTCGGGCGACTACGAACATTTATCCGAGCGGGTGATCGAGCAGGAGTTGCAGGACGAGATGAAGTTCGTGCAGTTGGTCGGCACGACCTATGCGAATCTGGTCGAACTGAACCAACTGCAACAGCGGCAAGCCGGCTTGCGGTCGTTCTTTTCCCCGATCGTTTTGGATGCGATTGCTGCCGAAGATCCGGACGAGATTCTCAAACCTCGGGAGTGCCTGGTGTCGGTACTCTTTTGTGATCTCCGGGGGTTCAGCGCGGTCAGCGAAACGATGTCGTCGAATTTACTGGAGTTGTTGAAAGGGGTCAGTGATTCGCTGGGGATCATGACCAGTTGCATTATGGAACACAAGGGCGTGGTCGGTGATTTTCATGGGGATGCCGTGATGGGGTTCTGGGGGTGGCCTTTGGACCAGCCGGATGCGGCGGTGCGCGCCTGCCAGACGGCTTTGCACATCGCGCAGCGTTTTGATGACATTCGCGCGGCCAAAGACGAACCGATCGGGGAGTTTTTGACTGGTTTGGGGATTGCCAGTGGCCGGGCGGTGGCCGGCAAAATTGGTTCGGCGGACCAGGTAAAAGTCACGGCCTTTGGGCCGGTCGTGAATCTGGCAGCCAGGCTGGAGAGTTTGACTCGACAGTTTCGCGTCCCCATTCTGTTGGACGAAGCCTCGGCACAAAAAGTCATCAAGCAATCCGATCCCGGTTTTCGGTTGCGAAAACTGGCCTTTATTCGACCGGCGGGTATTCCCCGGGTAGT
>DAOLCX010000749.1:0-2001 GCA_035327685.1 Pirellulaceae bacterium
GAAAAAATGGGGCTGTTGGTTATCACGCCTTCCGACAAACTGCTCGAACATAATCCGCCCGATTACACGCACGTCATTTTGGGCGGGCGGATTGTAGAAACCGGAGGCCGCGAGCTGGCTCAGGAATTGCACTCCGTCGGCTATGAGCGGATTCGTCACGCTTATCCCGACGACGCCGCTGAAAACGACATGAATATCAAACCCGAGCAACCGGCCCTGTCGGGAATGTAACATCATCAAAACGAATTCCAAAACAACTTGAAAAAAGGACTTTCGACAATGGCTACGGATATTTCTACCGACGATGTGGTTGGTGACATTAACAAATACGATTTTCGCACGCCGTCACATGCGGTTTTTAAAGCGCGCAAGGGTCTGGACCGCGACATCGTGGCGCAAATTTCGGAAATCAAGAACGAACCGGCGTGGATGCGAGATTTTCGCTTGAAGTCGCTGGAAATCTTCGAATCCAAGCCGATGCCGCGCTGGGGCGGGTCGATCAAACTCAATTTTCAAGACATCTTTTACTATCTCAAACCAACCGACCACCAGGGCAAGACTTGGGACGACGTTCCCGAAGAGATCAAAGAGACTTTTGAAAAGTTGGGCATTCCGGAAGCCGAGCGGAAATATCTGGCGGGAGTCAAAGCCCAATTCGAGAGCGAAGTCATTTACGGGTCACTGAAAAGCGACCTGGCGGAAAAAGGCGTGATCTTTACCGACACCGATACTGCCGTACGGGAACATGCCGACCTGTTGCGCGAATATTTCGGAACGGTCATTCCCCCTTCGGACAACAAGTTCGCAGCTCTGAATTCGGCTGTCTGGTCCGGCGGATCGTTCATCTACGTTCCGCCCGGCGTGAAAATCGAATTTCCGTTGCAGGCCTACTTCCGCATCAACGAAGAGAACATGGGCCAATTCGAGCGGACATTGATCATCGTTGATGAAGGAGCCCAAGTGCATTACGTCGAGGGCTGTACGGCCCCCATGTACACCAGCGAAAGCCTGCACTCGGCCGTCGTGGAGGTGATCGTCAAACGGGGAGGGCGATGTCGCTACACTACGATTCAGAACTGGGCCAATAACATCTACAACCTCGTGACCAAGCGCGCTTTTGCTTACCGCGACGCGGTGATGGAGTGGGTCGATGGCAATTTGGGAAGCCAATTGACGATGAAATATCCCGCGGTCTATATGATGGAGCCGGGTGCGCGGGGCGAGATTTTGTCCATCGCCTTTGCCAATAAGGGCCAGCATCAGGACGCCGGCGCCAAATTGGTGCACTGCGCGCCGAACACCACCGGTCAGATTATCTCGAAATCGATCTCGAAAAACGGCGGTCGCAGCAGCTACCGCGGTCTGGCCCGTGTCGAACGGGGAGCCGTGAATTCGAAATGCAACGTCGTCTGCGATGCATTGATCCTCGACCCGATCAGCCGCAGCGATACCTATCCCTACATCGAAATCATGGAACAAGACGTTTCGATTGGCCACGAAGCCAGTGTATCCCGGATCGGCGAGGAACAGTTGTTCTACTTGATGAGCCGCGGGTTGAGCGAAGCGGAAGCCAGCGCGATGATCGTCAACGGATTCATCGAACCGCTGGTCAAAGAACTCCCGATGGAATATGCCGTCGAATTGAACCGACTGATTCAATTGCAGATGGAAGGCTCGGTCGGATAGCGATTTCGAGTGGGCCGGCAGATAGAAGCTTTTTTGAATTGAAGATATGACTCAAACAACTGCACCGATCGCGTTTACCGACGAAGGATTCGAGGCGCTATTGGCGACCCGTGAGGAGCCCGTCTGGGTGACCGAGTTGCGCCGCGAAGGCTGGCAGCGATTTCAACAATTGGCCTGGCCGTCCCACCGCGACGAAGAGTGGGTCCGCACTGACATCCGCCTGTTCCAACTGGCTAAGTTTGCTATGGACGCGGAGGTTGCACCGCAAGAAGTTCAGCCGGCCTTGACCGCGGGAGTCGAACTCGGCGGTCAGCT
>DAOLCX010000750.1:0-1995 GCA_035327685.1 Pirellulaceae bacterium
CCGCCCAGTGGCTATTGGAAGCAATCCAACAACGGCGGAGCACGTTGCTCAAAGTCACCCAGGCGGTTGTCGATCACCAACGTCGATTTTTCGATGAGGGGCCGGAGGCCTTGGAGCCCTTGAAAATGCAACAAATTGCGGACAAAGTCGGGGTGCATGTGACCACGGTCAGCCGCGCTGTGGACGACAAGTGGTTGGACACGCCGCGGGGGCTGTTCGCATTGCGCCGGTTTTTCGTTGGCGGAACGACCACGGAAGGCGGAGAAGATGTCGCCTGGGATCGGATTCGCTTGGAGTTGCAAAAGCTGGTTGACGCCGAAGACAAGTCCGATCCACTTAGTGACGATGAGTTGGTCAAAAGACTCAAAAACGCCGGCCTGACCGTTGCGCGCCGGACGATCACCAAGTACCGACAGAAGATGGGTATCCCCAGTTCCCGTCAACGCCGCGATTGGACACAAGTTAAGTCTGGTGAAACAAGCTAACGAACGTGTGAAAAATAACTTCCGCGGATCGGCACTTCGCACTGGCTGATATTCGACGTGTTACTGCAAAAAAGCGGATACTCCTGAGTCGCCGAATTCCTGCCGGTGCCACTTCCTACCAGCCGAAAGGCGCAAGCCTCCGGTTTGTCCCCGGCCGTAATCGTTCACGAAATTCATGGCCTAGTTTGGTTCCGGTGCGTTCCGCAAGTCGTCTTGTTGTAGATCGATTCGTCCAAGTTAACGAGTAGTGTCGATCGACTTGCTCCTCGCACCCTACATTTGGTGAACGGCTACCCCCGGCCAAACCGGCTCGCGCTGTACGGCTGATTTGATCGGCCAATCGGTCGAACCAGTATCCGTTGGAACAGAAAGTGGCGCTCTCAATCCAAGAATCGACGTCCGCGATCTATATGAATCCAGTTACTGGTTGATCAGGGCATCCGAACGGTTTGTGTGGAGCGATCGAACGTCGGTTGGTCAATTGTCCAAACGCGAAGTGTCGATCCCGTGTAAGTGGCGAATGAAGAAGTCACGCATGCGGCGCCTGCCATAAGGGCCGCCGTCCGAATGGCCCATGCCGGGGATCATCAAGTACTCGAAGTCTTTACCCGCCTTGATCAACGCATCGACAAATCGATAGGTCGATTCCGGAGGCACATTGGTGTCCAATTCCCCCACAATCAACAATAATTTCCCCTGCAATCGACCGGCGTTGTCGATGTTAGATGAAGCCGAATAGTGCGGCGCCACCGGGTAACCCATCCACTGTTCATTCCAGGATGACTTGTCCATGCGATTGTCGTGACATCCGCAGGATGCCATGGCGGCGCGGTAAAAGTCGCCATGGAATATCACGGCGCCGGCCGCATTCTGCCCTCCGGCCGATGTGCCATAGATGCCCACGCGGCTCACGTCATACCAAGGTCGCGAGGCTGCCGCCGCCTCATGCCACAAGCGGCGGTCGGGAAAGCCGGCGTCTTTCAGGTTCTGCCAACACACATCATGAAATGCTTTCGATCGATTTGCTGTCCCCATCCCGTCGATCTTGACAACCACAAAACCGAGGTCAGTTAAATCGGCATACCGTCGCGAAGAACTAAATGACTTGGGAACATGCGAATCATGTGGCCCCGCGTAGATGTCTTCGATGACCGAGTACTTGAATTGTGGATCGAAGGGAACCGGTCGCCAGATCACTCCCCAAATGTCGGTTTCTCCATCTCGGCCTTTGGCCACGAACACTTCCGGCATCTGGCCACCTTGCCGTAACCAGTCACTCGCGTCCGCATCATCCAAATGGCACACCAGCGAACCCGTATCCGCCCGACGAAGTTCGTGGACCGGCGGCGAGTCGGGCCGCGAATACGTATCGACATAAAAACGACCGCCAGGCGAGTATTGCAAACTGTGTGTACCGTTCCCATCGGTCAACGCCGTGAACTGACCGCCATCAAAACCAATCCGGCAAAAGTGAATGAAATAGGGGTCCTGCTCAGCGTACAAACCACTG
>DAOLCX010000751.1:0-1994 GCA_035327685.1 Pirellulaceae bacterium
GTTGCGACTGAAAACGACAAATTGCACGCCGCGATCGCGGACGATAGCCCCATAGGGCAATGCGTGGGTTAATTGGAAATCCGGATGGTCGTGCCGCATGTGTAATAACAATGGAGTATCTCCTGCTGATTTTCAATACGGCCAAGCACTCCTTTGCTAATAATTGCCCAACTCGACGGTCAATTTGCGCATCCTACGTGTCGTACATCGGCAAATCGCGCGTCTTACCTGCGGCGCGAAATGACTCGCCCGCAGAGTGCTGGATGTTTCGCAAGGCCGCGACGACCGGCGCAGAACCGATTGTCGGCCCAACTGTTACCTTCGGTTGCAAGAGAATGCGCCGTGGGGGGGAGGGGGTGTGTTTTCGGGTAATCCAGTCAAACCATGAGGCATTGCCGTTGTTTACCAGAAAAAGACTCCCGACCCGGATATTTGCGCACACGCATTCGAAGTGAACCGGATTTCACTGGCGACTTGGCACGGGCATGAAGTTGGGTGGCTCATTGCCGAAAATCCATAATTCAGCGACACTGTTTAATGACGTGTAGAACTGGATTGTGGCTCGCGGTAGAAGGACACCCATTGTAACCAAAACGGCTGGATGGCTCACTGACCGAGCACACTCCACAAGCCAGATTTTGTTGACTCGAATTGATGAGCACCACCGATAAGAACTCGAACGGGATCACCTACAAAGATTCCGGCGTTGACTTGGAAGTCTATGAGCAAGCGATGCAGCGGTTGCCCCGTTTGATGCATCGCACGTTTTCGCCGCGCGTGCGGCAGCTTGACGGCGGCTTTGCCGGGCTGTTTCAACTGGACTTTGACAACCCGCTCTTTCGCCGAGGCTACGAACAACCTACTTTGGTGGCCTGTACGGATGGCGTCGGCACCAAATTGCGTGTCGCTGTGATGGCTGATCAACATCACACCGTCGGAATCGACCTGGTGGCGATGTGTGTCAACGACGCGCTATGTTGCGGCGCTGAGCCTTTGTTTTTTTTGGACTATGTGGCGATGTCGCACGACGATCCGTCGCGGTTGGAACAGATCGTCAGCGGGATCAGCGAAGGTTGTCTGCAAGCCGACTGCGCGTTGTTGGGAGGGGAAACCGCGATCATGCCTGATTTGTATCAGCGCGGCGACTACGATCTGGCGGGATTTTGTGTGGGTGTCGTGGAGAAACAGGACCTAATTACAGGCGCCGCCATCAGCCCCGGCGATGTCGTTATCGGAGTGGCGTCCAGCGGCTTCCATTCCAACGGCTACAGCCTGATCCGCAAAGTTGTGTTCGATCATGCCAACCTAAATGTCGATGATTGGGTCGCCGACCTGGGAACCACGGTCGGCCAGGCCTTGTTGACTCCCACCTTGATCTATACGGCGGGCATGCGGCGCGTCCTGAATCATTACAAGGTCAAAAACGTCGTGCACGGGGTCGCCCACATCACTGGGGGCGGTTTGGCCGATAATATCGAACGGATACTTCCTCCCGACGTTGAGATCGAAGTGCAGACTCGACTTTGGGAATGCCCAGCCGTCTTTAAGTGGCTGCAAGCTCTAGGCAACGTGTCGCGCGATGAGATGTTTCGCGTGTTTAATATGGGGATCGGACTCGTGTTGATCGTCAGTCCCTACTACGCTGATCGCATCCAGTCGATCATGAACGAAGCCGGTTACAAGGCATCGTTGATTGGGACCGTGCGATCGGGAAGTCGCTCGGTGCACGTTGTGCACAGCGAATGATCAGGGGCCAGGTTGTCGCAGCGGATGGTTGCCAATTCACGCGGTCGTTGGGATGTCATAGTGATCGGCGGTGGAGCGGCGGGGCTGTTCGCAGCGACGGTGGCCAGCCAGCGTGGTCGACGGGTGCTGCTGATCGAAAAGAACCCGCAACTTGGCGTCAAGATTTTGATGTCCGGCGGCACGCGTTGCAATATCACCCAGGATTGCACTTGGCGCGAACTGGCGGAACGTTTCGAGCCTGCTGCCCG
>DAOLCX010000752.1:0-1983 GCA_035327685.1 Pirellulaceae bacterium
TACCAACAGCACCAGATCGGCGCCGCGGACCAGGGCTTGAGTTTCCGGGTCGAAGACATCAGCGGTGATGGGGGGCGTGTCGATCAGTTGAACGAATACATCTTGCCAGGACATCATTCCGGGAATTGGCTCGCGTGTGGTGAAAGGGTAGGGTGCCACTTCGGGGGTAGCGCGAGTCAACACCGACAGCAACTTACTTTTACCGGAGTTGGGTGGACCGACCAGGATCGCACGCCCGGCTCCCTGCCGAGGAATGGTACGCGACGGTTTGGAGGCTGCCCTTTTGCCAGCCTTAACCGTTTCCTCTTTCAGTTTGGCGATTTTGTGTTTGAGATCAGCCTGAAGTTTGTCCGTCCCTTTGTGCTTCGGAATCTCCTTTAACATCTCCTGGAGACAGGCCAACTGCTCCTCGGCCGTGGTGGCCTGGCGAAAAGCCTGTTCCGCCTTGTGATATTGGGGCGTCAGATTGGCTGGCATGATTGACTTACTAACGACGAACTCTTTCGATCAACTTGGACGTCCATACAAGGCGCAAGTGACTGTTCACGGACTCTGGCGAAAATGCATGATTGCAGAACAATTGTCCTTAATTGTTCATCTCTGGGCAATGGTAAACCCAGCCAAGGTTTCGAACAATTGAGGACCATTGTCCTACAATGTCGGGAACGGTTACGGGTGTCATGGAATGCGTGACCACTTGATGGGCGGCGTTTGCAGGCCCGCTAAATTGCGTTAAAATATGTGGTCTTATCGCATCCGGTATCGAGATGGAGTCATTGATGGCGAAGAACAGTAACGGGTCACCCTCAGCCATGATTGTCGCTGATGGGCTGTGCAAGTTTTACGGCCAGTTTGCGGCAGTAAACAATGTCACATTTCAAGTTCCGGCCAAGCAGGTGTGTGCGTTTCTGGGTCCCAATGGGGCTGGTAAATCGACGACGATGAAACTGCTGACTGGTTATTTGGCACCGACACGGGGTTCGATCTCGATCGCCGGCTTCGATATGGAAACGGATCGGATTGCGGCCAGTGAACGGATTGGTTATTTGCCTGAAAACGGACCGCTGTACAACGAAATGACACCCAGCGGCGCATTGGCGTATTTGGCTCGCGCTCGAGGGCTTTCCGCTACTCTCCGACGCGATCGGATGGACTACGTGGCCAGCCAGTGCAATCTCGAAGAAGTATGGCACAAACCCATCAGCAAACTGTCGCGAGGCTTTCGGCAGCGGGTGGGCATGGCTCAAGCCTTGTTACACGATCCGGCGGTCTTAATTCTCGACGAACCGACGAGCGGCTTGGACCCCAATCAATTGGTCGGGATACGCCAGTTGATTCGCGACTTGGGAAAGTCGAAGACGATTTTGCTTTCCACGCATGTGTTGCAGGAAGTCGAGATATTATGCAGCCGCGTGCTGTTGATTGATCAAGGGCGATTGGTATTCGATGGCGCCATCGAGGAGTTGGGCGGGCGCGACTCCATTGAGACCAAGTTCCATCATTTAACTGGATTCACAGCGAGGAGCCAGCATTGATGTTTCGATTTCATGTGGTATCCGCGATCTGCATGCGGAATTTAAAACAATATTTCTCAGGTGTGCTGGGCTATGTATTTATTTTTGTGTTTGTCGTGGTCTCGGCGATCATGGCCTTCAACCAGCAGTTTTTTGCGGATAATCAGACCAACTTGGACCAACTGACCCGGTTCTTTCCTCTGTTGTTGCTGTTCATTGCGCCGGCCATCGCGATGACTGTGTGGTCGGACGAAAAGCGGCAAGGGACGGACGCGATTCTCTTTACCTTGCCGGCCACTGATTTCGAAATCTTGTTGGGGAAATACTTGGCGGTGGCCTCGGTCTATACGATCGCCTTGTTGTTTTCGCTGACGCAATTAGTCGCGTTGGCCATCTTGGGAAACCCGGACTGGGGTGTGATTGCCACAACCTATTTGGGGTACTGGCTGGCCGGCCTGGCTTTGATTTC
>DAOLCX010000753.1:0-1971 GCA_035327685.1 Pirellulaceae bacterium
GACGTCGCCCCACCACACAGCATCGTGAACGCTGGGTTGATCGACAACGCGTTTGTCTTTGGGGCTCCGACCGGTTTTGGTCCCGGATAACGCCGCAATGGCACCTCGGTCGATGATCACGCCTTGGTCGAGCAGCACGGCCTCCTCATATAGCCTGGCCACCGAGGCATTTCGCAGGACATGTGATGGAAAATCCCCTTCGGCAATACGGCTTACCGCAGATTTGTTGGCAATCGACATCGTAATCCACTTCCCTCGGCAAAAAGCGGCGACTTCGCTGACTATTGAATGATCGCGCGCATCAGAGCCCGATTTCCAGAATCAAACAGACATCAAGATTAGTCCGTTTTGCCAACAAAAAAAAGTCAACTTGCCGCCAAATAAGAGATTTTTGTCAATTTCTTATCGGTTACTCAACAACGGAAACGACGGCGGTTCCTTTAACAACTGTAGCCAACCGCGACGTTATCCACCATAATGGCCGATCAGTTGAATGCGAGACTGCCAAAAATGCAATTGATGTTCGCTACCAGCCGGGTTGGTGAGCCATTCGCCCGATTGGCATCATTCTTGAAACTGAAGGACTGTACATGAATTCGGCCGGGGCCCGCTTGTGGAACGCATTGGAACAAGAGACCCCTTTGCAAGTGGTCGGGGCCGTGAACGCATTGAGCGCCTTGATGGCCGAACAAGCCGGTTTTCGAGCACTTTATCTGTCGGGTGCGGGGGTTGCGAACGCATCGTATGGATTGCCCGATTTGGGGATGACCAGTTTGGCTGACGTCGAAACGGATGTGCGTCGGATCACTGCAGTCACTCAGCTACCCCTGCTGGTCGATGCTGACACAGGTTGGGGCCATGCCTTCAATATCGCGCGAACGGTGAAAACTCTGACGGCTGCGGGAGCCGGGGGCCTGCACCTGGAGGACCAACAAGCGGCCAAACGCTGCGGCCACCGGCCGGGAAAAGCGCTGGTGGATGCAGCCGAGATGTGCGACCGTATCAAAGCGGCGGTCGATGCCCGTACGGACGATTCCTTTGTGATCATGGCCCGCACGGATGCGATTGCCAGTGAGGGTTTAGCCGGTGCCCTCTCGCGTTGCCAAGCCTATGTCGATGCTGGTGCCGACATGATTTTTGCCGAGGCAGTGCGCGAAGCTGAACATTATCGCGCGTTTACCGCGCAGTTGAATGTGCCGGTGCTGGCCAACATGACTGAGTACGGCCAAAGCCCGCTGCTCGACCTATCGACCCTGGCAGATTTGCAAGTTAAATTGGTGCTGTATCCTTTGAGTGCATTCCGGGCGATGAACTTCGCTGCAGAATGTGCGTATCGAACCATTCGCCAATCCGGCACTCAACGATCGCTGCTAGAAACGATGCAAACACGCGAACGATTGTATGAAATCATTCGCTATCACGAATACGAAGCACAATTGGATCGGATACTGAAATGACGACGACCGCTAGCGACACGAAAACGAAAAAAACGGGCGGACTAGCTGGAGTGAGCGCGGGCCAGACTGCCATTTCGACGGTGGGCAAGGAGGGTGTCGGCCTGACCTATCGCGGCTATTCGATCCACGATTTAGCGGCCCAGGCCACGTTTGAAGAAGTGGCCTATTTGTTGTTGTATGGCCAGTTGCCACAACGACAGGAGTTGAACGAATTCACCGCGCGATTGGTCGGTCATCGAGCTTTGCCTGGTCCGATGTGCACCATGCTTAAATCGATCCCCAAATCCGCGCATCCTATGGATGTGCTGCGCAGCGGTTGTTCCATGTTAGGCTGTTTGGAAACGGAAACCAGCTTTGACCAACAGTACCGTCATGCCGAAAGAATGCTCGGCTGTTTCCCTTCGATCTTGAATTATTGGTACCACGCTGCCAATTTTGGCCAAGAAATCAATTTCAATTCGACCCAAAGCTCCATTGCCGGTTATTACCTGGAAACGTTGCTGGGTCGATCACC
>DAOLCX010000754.1:0-1960 GCA_035327685.1 Pirellulaceae bacterium
CCAGGCCGAGTTCCGCATTTATACTCCCGGCAGCTCGGCAGGAAGACAACTGGCGCTGTTGAGTTCCTTCGCTGCACCCAACCAACAGATCATAAACGATGACGAACTATTCCGTGAGCGGGTGGGCTCCACCGCATCCGGCCTGCTGGCATTGCTCGGCATCGACCATGATCCCATTCGATCGCGAGAACACATTTTGATTTCGATGATCCTGGACCACGCCTGGCGCGGCGGACACGATGTTGATTTGGCGAAATTGATTGCCGAAATTCAATCGCCACCCTTTCAGCGCGTTGGGGTCGTCGATATGGACACCTTTTTTCCCGCCAAGGATCGCACGACTTTGGCCATGTCGATCAACAGCCTGCTGGCCTCGCCGTCGTTCAGCGCCTGGTTACAGGGCGAACCAATGAGTATCAAAAACATGCTGTATCACGGAGACCGTCCGTGTATTTCGGTTCTGTCCATTGCCCACCTGTCAGATGCCGAACGAATGTTTTTTGTGACGTTGTTGCTTGAAGAGGTTGTGGCCTGGATGCGGACGCAATCGGGAACAACTGCATTGCGAGCGATATTGTTCATGGACGAAGTGTTCGGCTATTTTCCCCCGTCGCGAAACCCGCCATCCAAAAAGCCGATGTTGACCCTTATGAAACAAGCGCGCGCCTACGGACTGGGTATCGTGCTGGCAACACAGAATCCTGTGGACCTCGACTACAAAGGGCTGTCCAATGCGGGGACCTGGTTTCTGGGCCGATTGCAAACGGAGCGGGACAAAGCCCGGGTGCTGGACGGGTTGGAGGGTGCCGCGATTGCCACGGGGAGTCAATATGATCGGGCGCAGCTTGACAAGACCTTGTCCGGTTTGGGTAATCGAGTCTTCCTAATGAACAACGTCCATGACACGCAACCGGTGTTGTTTGAAACGCGGTGGGCGATGTCTTATCTGCGCGGCCCGCTGACTCGGCAGCAGATTCAATGGTTGACGGGTTCGACGGCGCCTTCGCCCGTCGCAAGTAACGACCCGGTAGCGAGTGCTGCACCCAAGCCGGCCGCGCACGATTCTACACGAGACGAAATGCGCGCACCGGTCGAGTCGCCTGCGGATCAAGCCATGTCATCATCCGCCGATCAGCGCCGGCTGATTCCGCCGGAGGTCCAACAGCGATTTGTGCAGCCTGCCAATGCCTTGGATCCACGACAGTGCCTGTATCGTCCGGCGTTGTGGATACGCGGTCGGCTGCACTACGTCAAACCCGCAGCAAAAATTGATCACTGGCAAGAGATCGTGTTGGTTCGCCAGATCAAGTCGGAAACGCCACCCGAAGGTATTTGGGAAGAATCCACGGTCTGGAATGCACGCCCGGATGTGACGCGTATAGCGGACGAGGCAGCCCGATATGCACCGGTTCCGGAACTTTTCCTGGCGCCGAAACATTTCAAAACTTGGGAGCGCGAAGTCCGGGATTACTTGTTTCGTTCCAAGCCGCTGGTGATTTTTGAATGTGCCGAATTGAAGCTGGTTTCTGCGCCAGGCGAGTCGGAATCCGAATTCAAAATTCGTTTGGAGCTGGCCGCCAGCGAGCGGCGCGATTTGGAAACAACGCGGCTGAGGCAAAAGTTCGCTCCCAAACTCAATACTCTGCGCGATCGCAAGAAACGGTCCGAAGATCGGGTGGATCGCGAAAAAGAACGCTTGAAACAACACAAATTGACTTCGATTCTGTCCACGGGGCAGTCGCTGTTGGGCGCGCTGTTGGGGCGAAAAAAGATCTCCGTCGGAAATGTCGGTCGCGCTTCCACCGCTGCCAAAACCATCGGACGGACGTCCAGCAAACAGGCCGAGGTCGCCCGCGCTGAAGAGTCGGTAGAAGATGTTCAAGCGCGGATTGAGGAACTGGAAGAGGAGTTTGCCCAAGCCGTAGCCGAGATGAGTGACAAACTGCGCGTCGATCAGTTA
>DAOLCX010000755.1:0-1958 GCA_035327685.1 Pirellulaceae bacterium
ACAAACGCTTGTATTAAATGTGACGGCCGGACAACAATACAAATTCTCCATCAAAACCAGTGATGGTATCGGCCATTATCAATTGCGCGCCGAATACGCGACTTCCAACATCAACGCGATCTCCTGGGGGAGACTATTTTTTCAAGAAAAGTCCGTGTCGATCAATGGACAACAGTACGTCCAATTGACGGCGGGGAATCATGGTTTTCTCACCGTAGCGGCCGCGATGCGCTCCGGGAATCTGAACTTTCAATTGTTTGACGGCAACATGCAAATGATCGCATCCAGCCAATCCAGCGGGGGCGAAGTGCGCTTGGATGCTCAAGTTACCAGGGATGGAACCTATTTTCTGCGTGTTCAAGGTCAAGGAACCGCCGATGTCCGGGCAATCAACCTCGTCAACCTTTCGGGAAATCACCTGACCATCCGCGGCACCCATCAGGCCGATCTCATCGATTATCGCGTTGCGGCGAGCCATGAAGTGACCATCCACGGAGTCCGTTACGACTTCAATGCATCCCAAATTCGTACGGTGATGATCGACGGGCGAGGCGGAACAGATTCGCTAAACTTGAAACTCGGCAATCAGAGCGACCAGGTCACTTTGCGCCCTAACCATATAACTGTTGTCAACGACCAGTTCCAACTCCGCGCCAAAGAATTGCGCACGATCAAAGTCGATGGCGGCGGTGGGGATAATGCATTGAGAATGATTGGCTCTCTGGGATCGGACCGCTTTTTTGGCGCCGGCTTGACCGCCGCGATGTCTGGGAGCGGCTACGCGAACTACGCATACCAAATGGCCTCGGTTATAGTCAACGGGCGGAGTGGACACGACACTGTGGACCTGGGAAACTCGCGCCCTTTGGCTCACGCCTCGGCAGCGGGTCGGCGGCTTGAGTTTGCGCGGGGTAACCAATTCGTTACCATTTTTAATATGGAACACCGCGTGGTTCCACATTCTGTGTATCCGACGACTTTATCGAACTCGCTTCATGTACAATCCAGCCTGACGCCACGCACCAGTTTGTCTGTTGACACCCTTGTGAACGTGCCGAGTACTTTCAGGTCTGGCAGTAACTTTGCCGTGGGCACGCAATCACTATTGCATTCGTATTCCGTTCGAGCGGAATTGGAAACGACACTTGGCGGCCTATCTGGGATATCGACCGCGGCTATTGAAACACCGTCGGACCATCGGCGCATTGAACAGCGCGCCCAAGTGCTGGCGGACCTGATTGAAGGTGCATTGGCCTTGGATAATGCCACTGAGTCACTGGCCGATCTGCATGACGATCTGACTGCACTCGAAGCGTTATTCCAGCGACTCGGCCAATAATTGCCCTCAAGACTGTCGTATAGCTACACATGCCAAAGCGTGGCTTCGCTGCTGGTCCCACGTTTTAGAAAACGTGGCTACAAGATACTTAGAACTGGACCAAGCGCTATCGCGTTCCCGTGATGCGCGACCAGGCGGATTGTGTGAGTTGCCGCAATTCTTTGAGTTCATCTGCCGTGAAATAAACGGTGGTCGTTGCTGCCACCAATAGCAATATCACAGTCGCTACCATGGCGGCCATGGGCGGCAACAGCAGAACAAATGGCAAACAGGCCGCCCATACGCAAGCAGTGCTCAAACGGCAGCCAAACCAGGCGTTCAATCCGAACAAACCGGCCAGCACTATAGCATTGGACAACGCCGTTGCGCCGACGGCGCCCCACAATCCATAGGTCGGTATCAGCCAGGCGTTAAGTGCCACATTGATGACCAGACCGATTGCGAAAACAGCATTGGCCCAATGTCCTTTTTCCCGGATCCACAGGTAGTCTTGCCCCACGATGGCGATGCTAATCCAAATGCAATACACCATCGTCAATGGCATCACCGCCAAACCGTCAGCATAGCGGCCTTGGAGAAGGGCGTCGAACAACCAATGAGACGCGACCAACAAACCACT
>DAOLCX010000756.1:0-1943 GCA_035327685.1 Pirellulaceae bacterium
AGCGGTCCCACACCTGGAATATCACTACGATCAATCGAGTTGCCGGCAAATGCTCGGGCTTCTGGAATAAGGGCGCATTTCCGACAGGCGAAGCAGGATGCCGCAATTATCTTCCTGGTTTTCACGTTTCTCGGGTTTGGGGTAGCGGGTATAGCCGAATCGATTTGGTTCGGTGATTTCTCTACGATTCAAACGGCTTTAATTGCGATCGCCTGTGGCTTGTTGGCATCTTTAGGTATGGCATTGCTTCATACCCTCGACCTACCCTCAACGTACAAGGAATTGAAGTCTGGTGTCTGCATTGAAGCATCCGTGTCTTGCCAACGCGCAATTAGAGTCAGGATTGCACGTAGCTCTCTGGAAGGCATTGCGTTGGATTGCGGAGACGACGTGTTGGTACTTATCGGTGAATGGTGGTTAAATAACAACCGCTCCGAAATTTGGATGGATCCAAAGAGTCGGAAGAATTTTCCTGCACAGCAATTCCGTATTCAGTTCTTACCTCGATCAGCCAAGGTGCTCGCAGTATATGTGGAGAGCGGCCCCCTGTTTGTTGAGGAACCCGAACCGGTTGAACCGTTGATTTCACTACCCTTCTCAAGATATTCAGAGGTGGTGCATGTAAAACAAAACTTAAGGTCAATTACACTAGACGAGGGGAACGCGAAACTGACTCTGTAAGATTGGGAGACCACGAATGGAGATGGACCACGAATCTCATCGTCACATGCTACGTCCTGGTTTTGATGGCCGGGAGGGAAACGTTCTTTCTTGAGTTGAGTGACCGAATGAGATTCGGTTGGTGCCCCGCAATGAACCCGCTTATGATTGCGGAAAAGGTGTCATCCATGAATGGCACTGTCGCGGTAAAAGTGAGCATTCGGTCAACTACAGGGATTTGCTTTTGCGTTCTTCGCGGCGGATATGGTCGATGGTCCAACGATTCGCGGGATGAGATTGCAGCCAGATGTCCGGAAGCAGGTAATCCAATTCGGCTAACGTGATGGGCTCATTAGCCAAGGCTTGCGCGAAGGCCTCGCCCATTTGGATGCCGTCCCCCCGGTTCTCGCGATGATGCGGAAGCTGCGCGAACACATCCCTGAGCTAGGCAAACGGCTCGACTCCGTTGACTCTGGCGCTGCTGACCATGGAGTACAAAAGCGCCGCCCGACGCCCGCCCGCTGGGCTCCCCACGAACAGAAAGTTATTGCGTCCAATCGCTGGGATTTTGACTTGCCGTTCAGACAAGTTATTGTCATAGGATCCCCCCCCTTTTTCCGTGTATCGTACCAGCGCGTCCCACTGGTTAAGTGTGTACGTAAAGGCCGCGCGGATCGGACTCTTGGGAAGGATGCGGCTGTCTGTTATTTCGCGGTCGAGCCAGGCGCCAATGGTTCAGGCGAGTGGCATTAGCGGCTTGGATCTAGTTCGCGTCTTGTCGAACTCGGCGCAGGCTGGATTCATACCACCTACGCCACGAATTTGTTATTCACCCACACGCCCCTTCCGGAAGAGAAAAACTACGGTGGTGGCTCAGGTAGAGGTGGCGGTTCAGGAGGCAGAGGTGGCGGCGATGGGTCGGGGAGTGCTTCGGGGGACCCGAATGGCAGCGTCGTTCCCCGTTTCGATTCTCTCCTCACCGGCACTGTGCAAACCAACACGACGTCCAGCTACACTGCTGCCATCGACGACGCCTTCGCGCAGCTCTTCGGCGAATCGTCCGGCCAGGGCGAAAACGGCGCGATGAACTACGATTTCTACAACCTGTTCGAGTTGTCGCTCGACGAACTCCTCGCCGAATCGGCTACCTCCTCATCGATCGACAGAACGGTGACCTTCAATGCCGACCGGAGCATCGACCTGACCTTCAGCGACACGCAGACAAGCAACCGCAACCGGTCCAACAAATTCACCATCGAACCGAATGGTGGAGGGGCGTTCAA
>DAOLCX010000757.1:0-1937 GCA_035327685.1 Pirellulaceae bacterium
CACCAATCGAGTTGGCGCGGCATGATTATTGGCGGCGTCATCGTCTTTGTCTTGGCATTTGCAGCCATGGCAGTGGGGACTATGATGGGCAGGAAACCCATCCAGGGTTCCTGTGGTGGAATGGGAAGCGGGGGCGATGCGGGGTGCTCACTTTGTGGCGGTCAACCTGAACATTGCGATCGAACTTCCAAAATGAAGCCCACGACAAGCGATCCCGAACCCTAACCTGAGCTGGTGAAGAACCATTGATTGCCGACGCAAGTCAAGACTGGCTGTTTCAGTTGCAGATCGGCGTTCTGGAACTGCTGATCGTCGGCTGGGTCGCGCTGGCAGGAGCGTCGATTGGCAGCTTCCTGAATGTCGTAGTCTTTCGCATGCCCCGCGGTCGCAGTGTTGTGTTTCAGAATTCAGCTTGCCCTCACTGCGGGCACTCGATCCGATCTCGGGATAACATACCGATTCTGGGGTGGTTGATATTGGAAGGCCGCTGCCGATCATGTGCGCATCCAATTTCGATGCGGTATCCGATCGTCGAGTTTGCCTTTTTGGTCGTTTCGTTGACGTTGCTGTTTGTCCAACTGGCGAGCGGTGTCGCGAATTTGCCCGGCCTCCACGACGCTCGTATGCAGGGGCTGCGGACGATATTGGTTTATCCGGATTGGTTACGGATCGGCTTGTTTGTCCTGCATTGGTTCTTCTTGGCGGCGCTCGCGGCATGGAGCTTGATCCGCTATGACGGCCAACGCGTTCCCTTACGATTCTATCTGTGGAATATCGCATGGATCACGGGATGCATGTGGTTGTGGCCTGAATTCAACCCCGTTTATTTCAGGTCGCACGAGTTTGAGAATTTGGAAATGATCCAACGGGCTGCGGTATCCGCTCCCATTTGGCTGGAAAACATGGCGGTTGGATTGGCGATTGGCAGTCTCGCCTGGTGGCTGGCCTCCATACTGTCCAAACGCTTTTCGGTTGGCGATAGTCACGGTCGCGACTGGTTGGGGGCGCTGGTAATGACCAGCCTGGTCATTGGCTGGAAAGGTGGTGTCACCTCGTTGGCATTTGCGCTCCTCATCTGGTTGGTATTGACGAGCACCTGTCGTTGGCGACTCGGTCAGAACTGCCGGGGTCAACTCCTCCCCTTATCTTATTTCTCAGGTGTTTTTGTTCATCATCTCACCTGGAGATGGACTGCGGCCTTTTGGCCTTGACGCCAGTGGTGGCATCCCGCGACTGTGAAGCAGCGACTGGCGTTCACGACATTGTGGAACCATTGTCCTCAATTGTTCGAAACCCTGGCTGGGTTTGCCATTGTTCAAAGATGAACCATTGAGGACAATTGCTGTACCATCACACTTTTCCGCCGTAGCCCGTGAACGGTTACACCGGCGGGTTACGCAATTCGTTTGTCATGTCTTTGGAGATGGTTGAGAATCCCGAGACGATCTGCTTCATCCGCTCTACATTCGCAATATTTGCGGGTGTGCTTGCAATTCGGCCAAACTGTCGAGCCGGCATGGGCGGCGTCGCCGGCGGATGGCACGTTCAGGTCGTGTGAATCGCCCGGTTCGAAACTGCCAGGGCGGCTTCCATCATCGCTTCGGAAAGTGTCGGATGGGCGTGACAAGTGCGGGCGAGGTCTTCGCTGGAGGCGCCAAAGTTGATAGCCGTGGCGGCTTCAGCAATCAGGTCCCCCGCACGCGCGCCGATGGCATGGACGCCTAATATGCGGTCGGTTCGCTTGTCTGCCAGAATCTTGATACGGCCTTCGGTATCGCCCAACGTGTGAGCGCGGCCATTAGCGCCAAACGGACAAACTCCACGCAAGTATTCCACGCCTGCCGCTTGCAACTGCTCTTCCGTCTGCCCCACCATGGCGATCTCCGGGTGAGTGTAAACGATGGCGGGAATGGCGTTGTAGTTGACGTGACCGTACC
>DAOLCX010000758.1:0-1935 GCA_035327685.1 Pirellulaceae bacterium
CAAAAATAGGGGGCTGGTAACGGGGCGATTTATGTCCGACCAGTTTGTCGGGACGTGTAAAAATCAACAGCCCCATTTTTTCACCGCCGATCTCGGCAATGCTCTGACTTGCCAATCGCACTGCATCGGCATCGAGCCCACTGTCCGTCTCGTCCAGAATCGCGAATTTGGGCTGCAACATGGCTAGCTGCAGGATTTCGGCGCGTTTCATTTCGCCACCGGAGAAACCGTCGTTGACATAGCGCCGTGCAAAGTCCAAGTCCATCCGCAGTTGCTGCATTTTGTCTTTTAACTCCGTCCGGAATTCTCGCATGGGGATCAGCTCTTCGCCCTCCTTGCGCTCCGGGTTCCGCACGTTGGTAGTAGCGTGTCGCAAGAAATCGGCCAGCCGCACTCCGGGAATGGCAATCGGCCGCTGAAAGGCATAAAAAATTCCGGCCCGCGCCCGCTCGTCGGCTTCCATTTCCATGATGCTGTTGCCGTTGAGCGTGATGTCTCCGCCGGTCACTTCGTAATTTGGATGCCCCATAATCACCAGGCCCAACGTGCTCTTGCCCGATCCATTGGGACCCATCAAAGCGTGCGTTTCGCCGCGCCGAATGATCAAGTTCACACCGCGCAAAATGGATTTTCCTTCGATCGCCACATGCAGATCGGTTATCGCTAATGTTTCAACCATCGATTTGTTTGCCTTTCATCAACTTCGTTTACAGCTAACCGACAAGCGGTTGCAATTCATAAATGCACGCCCCACTGGCGGAATCGCAGCGGCAGGACGTCAACGTGACCGGTTGCCCCAATAGCGACGACAGCACGGCAGTCTCTAATTCACAGATGTCGTGATTGATTTCGCTTAAGTCGGGATAAGGGCAACCGGAAAACTTCAAAATCGGCAACTCGCCCTCTGAGCTGGGTTCGAGCTGCACGGACATCTCTTGGTCGCGCAGGGCGTTCGTAAGGTTCTGCATACGGCCTGAGATGGAATCGCCTCGCAGCGGCCCCCCCCATTGCGCGACCAGCCGTTTGGCCACGCCATTCAAAATCTTTGACCTCAAAGCCGGATCGTCCAATGCTTGCAACTCTTCCCAAAGCGCCACAGCGAGTTCCGTCAAGTTGTTCCCCAACGCTTTTTGGCCGACTGGCGACAGCGAGTACTTGTGAAGCGGACGCCCTCGACCGGCGCGGTGTTCTTCTCGGTGGATATACCCCCACCCCGCCAACCGGTCGATCCGCTGCCGAACCGCAGTCGCTGTCACACCGAGTTCATCGATCAACTCAGCAATCGTGCGCGGTTTGCCGAGCAGCAATTCGAGAAGTTTTCGATCTGTGTTTTCCAGTTTTGATTTCATGGCCGATCCAACAAAAGCGGCAAGAAACAACCCAAACCTTGTTTTTTCAATTTTTACAGTGAAAACTGTCAAAATTCAAGGGGTAGCCAAAAGGACAGGCATTTTCCAAGAAACCAAATTGGTGCCACCCACCAATTTCATCCAGCCAATAGGTGGGTGGCACCTATTGAGTTGGCGTCGATGGCGGGCGTTTGGTCGCGGCCACCGGTAGGCCTATTGGATAATGCCTGTCCTTTTCGGTTGTTTGGCCTTTAGGTTGGGTTTTCGGGGGATTGGGTGGAAAGGCCTCATTGGTGGGTGGCACCTATTGGAATTGAAAGGGAGCGGGGCGAGTTTTGGTCTTGCTTGACTCTTTGGCTGCGCATTAAAACTGGGGTGTCGGCCAGCATGATGCTTTAGGTTCCTCAGGAAGTTTGGATGAAAAACCTCAGCCGCGCGCTACGGATGGCGCTCAAATATCGCTGGTCGCTGCTTATCTCGATCATCGCCTCGATTCTGGTGGCGGCGACATGGGGCGCGAATCTGGGGGCCGTCTATCCCTTCGTGGAAGTTGTTCTCAACAACAAGACGCTTTCGGAATGGGCCG
>DAOLCX010000759.1:0-1931 GCA_035327685.1 Pirellulaceae bacterium
CCACCCGCTTTTTCTTGATAATCGCCGCCGCCAGGGCACTTGATGCAGCCGTTAACGTGTTATCCAAGTCAAACTCGACACATTTGGTGGGAGGCAAGAAAATGTCGATGGAGTTTGTCCACGGCAAGCCAAATTTTCCAGTCGAAATGGCCTGGGTGTGGAAGTCAGTAAACGCCGCATTGGCTGAAAAACTCCCATCGGGAGTACTCGCCAAACCTGTCAGCGAAGCTGACACGAACGCGGCTCCGCCTGGAAAGGGAGTCGCCAACGTAAAATCGCCGAACTCCTTGATACTGATGCGATCGATCAAAAAGCCCGGTAAACTGCAAACCTTAAATGACAATTGTCCATCGATTAGTTCAATCTCCATACCGACCGATTTGGCCTCGAACAGTGCGGGCCGAAATACCAGCGTATTGGCACCTACACCAATCGGGGATCCATACAATTCGGGCACTTGCCCTGGTCCGTTTCCGATCGAAGACGATGATTCACGAATATTCGTAAACGTGACGTGAGTCCCCGCCTGATCGGGATAGTAAATAATGTCGGCGTCGAGATACTGAACTGCGACCGTCGACCAGATACAAAACAACAAGGCAATAAGTCGAAAATCGCGGCGCATACTCTCAATCCTGTTGTTGCCAAATTCGTCGTAGATTTCCCCCGAGAACGTCCAAGATTCTATGGGGCGTTTATGAAGAAATCGGTATCAAACCGAGAAATCGAGGTCACGATCCCGTAAAGATCTCTTCGCTCTTCACGCCCTCAATGGAGCAGTTGGCGAGGTGAAGTGAGTCAAATCGCGAGTGGCTCCCAATCCAACGCCACATCCAAGGCCGGTGCGGAATGCGTGAGCGCGCCAATGCTGATGCGCTCCACACCGGTCTTCGCGATTTCGCCCACCGTTTGCAGGTTGACACCACCGGATGCCTCCAAAATAGTCCGCGAACCCATTGCGTCCCGCTCGCGGACAGCCTGGCGAAGCTCTTCTACTGAGAAATTATCCAACAGAATCATGTCCGGTTTATTCGTCAACGCCGAGGCCAATTGCTCCAACCTATCGACTTCGATTTGCACGGGCGTCTGGTTACCATGCGGCAGATCTCCTGCATGGTCGGCAACCCAATGCCGGGCGCGACGGACTGCTTCGCCCACGTAATCGTGAACGTGGCCGCATTCGGTACGCATCCACATCAAATGGTTGTCTTTGATCAAAATGGCGTCGTGCAATCCCATGCGGTGATTGTGCCCGCCTCCCCAACGGACAGCATACTTGTCAAGTCTCCGCCAGCCCGGCAACGTTTTCCGCGTATCGTAAATACCTGCTGCTGTACCGGCCACCCGATCGACAAATTCTCCAGTCAAGGATGCCACGCCACTCATACGCCCAACAAAATTCAGGATCGTTCGTTCCGCTGTCAGTATTTGCCGCGCGTTCCCACGCAGCACTCCGATCGTTTCGTAGGGGACCAGCCGATCTCCATCGCGGACCAGCGGAGTCCATTGCCATCCCGGAAACCGCTGGGACACCCATTGAACGATTTCCATTCCCGCTATGATTCCACCACGTCGGGCGACCATCACCGCGCACCCTGCAGCTTGCTGAGGCACAACCGCTTGACTCGTGGCGTCGAGTCCCGCTGGCCCTAAATCCTCCGCCAACGCCAGCTCGACCAATTGCTGCGCTTCCCACTTCGTCTCTTCATCCATCGCCCATACGGCGGGTGTAATCCCGCTTTCGCGTTCCAGGAATTGACGGATGTTCGCGCGCAATTCGTCCCGTACTCTTCGAAACACGATCAATTGTTCGCGGGGCAATCCGCTCGCCCGCGCAGGGTCGTCCATCGGCCAGTGAAGCTGGCGTTGGGTCACCACCGATCGCGAACTACTGGCCGCGGCACGGTCGCATACAGAGATTGCCAGGTCAA
>DAOLCX010000760.1:0-1912 GCA_035327685.1 Pirellulaceae bacterium
GGTTACCTGAAAAGTGCTTCCGATACTAACCCTCAACCCAGTACTCAGTACCCAGTACGCCGAATTCAACTTGGATTGAACTCCTGAGTTATGTATAGGCACCAACCCATTGGATACTACCGGCCTTGCAATGGATGTCATGTTGACAATACTGCCTAGCCCCGAGAACACGAGTACCAACATCAAGCCTCCGACAACGATCTATCCGACTTCTACTTGGGTGCCTCTGGCGTTCTCCCAGAAAATTGAAAACTCACAGGGACTTTTCGCTTCTGGAACTTTTCGCTTCCATCGTGAGATGTGGATGATTGCGATTCATTATTCACCAGACGGCGTGGTCCCTTCGTGCTGCACGGCATCGCGGTGAACTGAAATCGCCACGGTCTTCAATCTGAAGTAACTTTGGGACATGTACAACATACCGCGATGTTCGCCAACCTCGCCCCAGGAGTTTTTTATTAAATAGTATTTGACGCCATTTTGATCATGCCCTCGACCTACCAAATGCATCAGGTGGTCATCGGTGGTAGACAGGTTTTCAAATGTCTTTTGACGCAACGCTTGATCCACACTTAACTCCTCAACCGGGCTCCGCATAAACTCGCGAGAGTTTTCTTGAGCCGGCATGACCGCGATCCCCTTGTCGCGCAGAAATCCTCGCTCGCTGACATCGCCATCCCAGCAGACGGTAAACCCCGCGTCCAGCGCTCGATCGACGATCGCCTCCAACTCATCGATCGGCACATTCAAAAACGAGCCATTGCTGAAATTGTCTGGGATTTCCAGCACAAACGGGCGACCGAACGGATGATGCGAGTAGGAGGTCAGATGGACATAATGGTCTGCGTCAAAACCCAGGTATTCGGCAAACGTCTGCGGTGTAAACACCTGCCCTTGGTAGCTGAACTCACCGGGTGACTCTCCCAGATAAATATCCAAGGTATGCTGGAAGACGCCCCACCAGTTTTCGCTCACTCGCCCCCGCTTGACGGCCGTGTTCAATACAGCCTCCAGCATGGCTACCATTTCGCCATGATCATGGCGAGCATTCCCGCCGCGTAAACCACTGTACACCTCATTGGGCACCAAACCGTATCGTTGGGCAGCGTTGAGATAGTCGTGAGCCAACGCCCCCTCAGAGAAATTGGCCTTACCCTGCCTCAAATAAAAATTCCGGGCTTTGTCCTGATAAACATTCTTCACGTTGAACATTTCCGACAAGTCATGTGGCCCCTTTCCCATCCGCATAAACTCGGATTCCAAAAAGCTGGCCGTGGCAAAACTCCAGCAGGTCCCTGTATTGTCTTGAGACTTGACCGGCATGCGAGTCACATCGACTTCAATCGTAAATTCGTACCCCGCTGGAGCATCCTGCTTGTCGGCAGGCTGTTCTTGTGCTCTCCCTGACGTCGTCCACCCCAGCCACAGCAAGCCAATCGTCCAAACTAACACCCAACTGCGCATCGCGTTTCTCCAATAAACGTATTTCAAATCAGTGATGACCAAGTCTGTTTTACTGTATCGCCGACAGGATTTCAGTGAGTCGCTGCCAAGCTTCGCGGCGGGCGCGACTGTTTTCCGGGCTGGCATCCGGGGCTTCTCCACTGCGCATAAACGCATGGCCCGCCCCCGCATAAACCACCAGGTCCCATGACTTGCCAGCCGCTTTCATCAACGCCTCGCTGGTCGGCAACGAAGCATTCACCCGCGCGTCGTTCTCTGCATAAAATCCATACACCGGACAGACGATCCGTTCGATCTCATCCGCTGTTTGCGGTCCTGAACCGTAAAACGGGCAGGCGGCCTGGATCGTCGCGTTGTTCGTGGCAAACCGGAACGTCTGGCTTCCACCCCAACAAAATCCGATCACGACAACCTTGCCGTTACAGGCCGGCAAATGGCGAACATAATC